>VBDL01000691.1 GCA_005884255.1 Betaproteobacteria bacterium
GCCCGAATCGCTCCCCCACCCGATTGCCGCGCCTTGCTCGCCCTAAACGTTCCGTTGTCCGCGTCGCGACCTTGACGCCGCTGGCCGCGGCCCTGTGCGTGGCCGGCGCGCATGCGCAAGGCGAGGAGCCGGGCCCCGTCCTGCAGATGACGCCGCGGCTGTCGCCGCTGCCGCGAGGCGATGCGGGCAATGAGTTGCCGACCATCGTGCGCGGCAACGAGATCCGCAGCCGGCCCGATCTGGAGACGGTGATCGAAGGCAACGTCGAGTTCCGCCGCGGCGGCCTGGTGCTGCGCGCCGATCGACTGAGCTACGACAACGCGCAAGATCTGGCGCAGGCGCGCGGCCATGTGCACATCAGCCGCGACGGCAACATCTACGAAGGGCCCGAGCTGCAGCTGAAGGTGCAGCGCTTCGAGGGCTTCTTCCTGCAGCCGACCTATTTCTTCTCGCGCCTGGGCGCCGGCGGGCGGGCCGACCGTGTCGACTTCATCGACGAACAGCGAAGGCAGTGAGCCGGCCTGGTGGCTGTCCGCGCGGCGCGTGCGCATGGACTTCGAATCCAACACCGGCGTCGCGCAGGGCGCCGTGCTGCGCTTCCAGGGCGTGCCCATCCTCGCCGCGCCGGTGCTCAGCTTCCCGCTGAGCGACCAGCGCAAGTCCGGCTGGCTGCCGCCGAACTTCAACCTCGACAGCCGCGGTGGCTTCGCGGTGTCGGTGCCGTACTACTGGAACATCGCGCCGCAGCGCGACGCCACCTTCACGCCGCTGGTGAGCAGCAAGCGCGGCGTCGGGCTGGGCAGCGAGTTTCGCTACCTCGAGCCGGGCTACCAGGGCAGCGTGAACGTCGATCTGCTGCCCAACGACAGCGTGGCGCGTCGCACGCGCCGCGCGCTGGCCTTTCTGCACGAGAGCGCCGAGAGCAGCGCGCTGCACTACCGCCTTCAGGGACTGCGCGTGTCCGACGACGACTACTGGAAGGACTTCCCGCGCGCGGTGCCCAGCCTCGCGCCGCGCCTGCTGCCGCTGGACCTGCAGGCCGACCGCCGCGTGCAGCTCGGGGCCACGTCATGGACGCTGTACGGCCGCGTGCAGCAGTGGCAGGTGCTGCAGGATGTCGACGCACCGATCACCTCGCCTTACGAGCGCAGCCCGCAGGTAGGCGCGCGCGGCAGCGGGCGCCTGGCGGGCGGCCTCGAATGGGGCACCGAGACCGAATTCAATCGCTTCACGCTGGTCGACACCGCGGGCACCAGCGCGCGCCCCACCGGCCGCCGTGCTCACCTGCTGGCGCACCTCGGCCGCAGCTTCGGCAGCGCAGGTTGGACGCTGACGCCGAAGTTCAGCCTCAATGCGGCCAGCTACGACACCGACCAGCCGATGCTCGACGGGCGCACGAGCGCCTCGCGCGTGATCCCTACCTTCAGCCTGGACAGCGCGTGGGTGTTCGAGCGCGACGCGCGCTGGTTCGGCCGCACGATGCGGCAGACGCTGGAGCCGCGCGTGTTCTATGTGAACACGCCGTACCACGCGCAGAGCACGCTGCCGCAGTTCGACAGCGCGCCCAAGGACTTCAACTTCGACTCGATCTACACCGAGAACCCGTTCAACGGTGTCGATCGCGTCGCTGATGCGCACCAGATCGCCGCCGGCGTGACGACGCGCTTGCTCGATCCGCAGACCGGCGCGGAAGCGGTGCGCCTGGGCGTGGTGCAGCGCTTCCTGCTGCGTGACCAGCGCATCACCGCGGACGACGGCCCGCCGCTCACGCAGCGTGTCTCGGACGTGCTGCTGCTCGCCTCGACGACGCTGGTGCCGTCATGGACGCTGGATGCCTCCGTGCAGTACAGCCCCGAGCTCGAGCGCACGACGCGCTCGATTCTTTCGATGCGCTACTCGCCGGGGCCGTTCCGCACCGTCAGCGCGACCTACCGCTTCACGCGCGATCTGAGCGAGCAGCTCGAGCTTGGCTGGCAATGGCCGCTGAATGCTGCCGCGCGCTCAGCCGCCAGCGCCGCCGCTGCCAGCGCGCCGGCCGGCAGCACCAGCAACAGCGTCTCGCGCGCGCTTTCCGGCGGCGGTGCGTCGTCGGGCGGCAGCTGCCGCGGCGCCTGGTACGGTGTGGGCCGCATCAACTACAGCCTGCGCGACAGCCGCATCACCGACTCCATCGTCGGCGTCGAGTACGACGCCGGCTGCTGGATCGCGCGTGTGGTGGGTGAGCGCCTGTCCACCGGCCGCAGCGAAGCGACCACACGGCTGCTGCTGCAGCTGGAGCTGGTCGGCCTGTCGCGCCTCGGTTCCAACCCGCTCGGGGTGTTGAAGGACAATATCCCCGGTTACCGGCTCCTGCGCGACGACCGCGCCGCGCCTTCCGCGCCCTCCATCTATGACTGATTTCTCCCTTGTCCTGCGCCGCCTCGGCCTGGCCGGCTTGCTCATCGTGCTGGTCGGCGGCGCGCTCGCGCAGACGCGCACACTGCGCGGCGGCGACTACATCGTCGCGGTGGTCAATTCCGACCTCGTCACGGCGTATGAAGTGAACCAGCGCCGGCCGACGAGCTGCGTCGCCAGGTTCTCGATGCGCTGATCGAGGAGCGCGTGATCATTACCTACGCACGCGACAGCGGCACCAAGGTCGACGATGTCGAGCTCGACCGCGCGGTTGGCAACGTCGCGGCGCAGAACCAGATCTCACCGCAGCAACTGCGCCAGCGCCTGAAGCAGGAAGGCATCGACTACACCTACTTCCGCTCGACGATCCGCGACCAGTTGCTGGTCGAGCGGGTGCGCGAACGCGAAGTGGTCAACCGCATTCGCGTCACCGACGGCGAGATCGACGAGTGGATCGACAAGCAGCGCAGCGCGTCCAAGGGTGCCGACGAATACAACATCGCGCAGGTGCTGGTCACCGTGCCCGAGGGCGCGAGCGAAGCGGTGGTCGCCGAGCGCCGCGCACGCGCACAGCAGGCGCAGGCGCGCCTGCGTGCCGGCGAGGCGTTCGACGTGGTCGCGAAGCAGATGTCGGAAGACGGCAACCGCGAACGCGGCGGCGAGATCGGTCTGAAGCCGGCCGACCGCCTGCCCGATGTGTTCATCGGCACCGTGCGTCGCCTCAAGCCGGGCGAGGTGGCGCCGGAACTGCTGCGCAGCGGCGCGGGCTTTCACCTGCTGAAGCTGATCGAGCGGCGCGAGGGGGCCGCCTTCACCGTGACACAGACGCATGCGCGGCACATCCTGCTGCGCCCATCGGCGCAGCTGCCGGCCGAAGCGGTGATGCGCCGCATGACCGAGTTCAAGCGGCAGATCGAGAGCGGCGCGCGCACTTTCGAGGCGATGGCCCGCGCGAACTCCGAGGATGGCAGCGCGCCGCAGGGCGGCGACCTCGGCTGGGTGGCGCCCGGCGCCTTCGTCCCGGAGTTCGAGGAGGCGATGAACCAGCTGCCGCTCGGCGGCCTGTCGTCGCCGGTGCCGTCGCGCTTTGGCGTGCACCTGATCCAGGTGCTGGAGCGGCGCAGCGTTGCGCTGGACACCAAACAGCAGCGCGAGCAGGCGCGCAACGTGTTGCGCGAGCAGAAGTTCGACAGCGCCTACAACGAGTGGGCACGCGACCTGCGTGCGCGGGCGTACATCGAGATGCGCGAGCCGCCGCAGCAGTGATTCACGTTCCGAGAAAGCGCTTCGGCCAGCATTTTCTGGCCGACAGCGCGGTGATCGAGGCCATCGTCGATGCCATCGATCCGCGCCAGGGGCAGCCGCTGGTGGAGATCGGGCCGGGCTTGGGTGCGATGACTCAGCCGCTGCTCGATCGCTGCGAGGCGCTGACGGTGATCGAGCTCGATCGCGATCTGGCCGTGCGGCTGCGTAAGCAGCCCGGGCTCACGGTGATCGAGTCCGACGTGCTCAGGGTCGACTTCATCGAGCTGGCGCGGCAGCACGGCCGCAAGCTGCGCGTGGTCGGCAACCTGCCGTACAACATCTCGACGCCGATCCTCTTCCACCTGCTCGATGCGGTCGAGCACGTGGAGGACCAGCACTTCATGCTGCAGAAGGAAGTCGTCGAGCGCATGGCCGCGGCCCCGGGTTGCAAGGACTATGGGCGGCTGTCGGTGATGCTGCAGTGGCGCTACGACATCGAGTCGGTGCTGGATGTGCCGCCGGAGGCCTTCGAGCCGCCGCCGCGTGTCGATTCGGCGGTGGTGCGCATGCAGCCGCTGCCCGCACCCGTAGCCATCGACCAAGCGCTGCTCGGCGAGCTGGTCACGGTCGCCTTCTCGCAGCGCCGCAAGCTGCTGCGCCATACGCTCGGCCGCTGGCTCGACGAGCGCGGCTACGGCGGTGAATTCAATGTGCAGCGGCGCGCCGAAGAGGTGCCGGTGGCTGAGTACCTCGCGCTGGCTGTCCGGATTAAGCGCTGAGATTGCGCCACCATCCGCCGCTCAGCACGAAGCGCGGGAAGGTCACCAACTGCT
>VBDL01000692.1 GCA_005884255.1 Betaproteobacteria bacterium
TCATCTCCGCAGCGAACGATTCTGCCGCCTCGATGGGCGGGAAGTCCCCGTCGTCATGACGTCCAGCATGGAGGAGTACGCCCAAGGGCCGCTGATCAGCGAGTTGGCGGACATCTTTCCGGCCGAGTTCGCCGCTCGCATCAAGCGCGTTGGCGTCGTCAACGCGATGGACGACAAGAACTTCGCGGCGACGGTGAAGGCGACCGGCCGCCGGAAGCTCATCATCGCCAGTGTGACCAATGACGTGTGCACGGTCTACCCGGCGCTGACCCTGGTGTCGCAAGGCTATGACGTCCAAGTGGTCGCGGACGCCGGTGGCTCACCGAGCAAGATGGCCGACGACATGGCGCTGCGCCGCATGGAGAAAAATCGCCACGGGCTCCTTTGGGTCGGGGCTTGCCGGCCGAGGCAACCGACGCGAACCCCGCAAGCCGTCAATAAGGGTTCACGATGCCGACAACGGTCGGCGGGCCGCCGGAATGCACCGTCATGTCTGGCGTGAGGCTGGGCACCGCAGCCTCGCGGCCAAGTCGGTGGGGTGGTGATGCACCTGACGAAGCCGCTTGCCATCGGCGCGACGCAGGTGAGCACGTCGTCCACCTGCTGCGCGTCATTGCACTCCCCGAAGTAGGTCGCAGCCCAAACGACGGTGTCCCGGGTGACGTGAGACTGGCGGTGTTTACCATCCACTTGGATGGTGCTAGGATGGTTGAATGCCAGCCCGAAGCGCCACCTCCGTTGCGACCAGCAAGCCGCTCGACGAGAAAATCACCATCAACCTTGGCTACGTCGATCTCGGCCAGATCGATCTTCTGGTGCAGGAAGGCTTCTATGCCAACCGCACCGACTTGATCCGCACCGCCATCCGAAACCAGCTCGCCATCCACGCTGACGCGGTGAAGCAGTCGGCGGCTCGCAAGACGCTGGTGCTTGGCATCCAACACTTCAGTGCCGACGACCTGCGCGCGGTGAAGGCGGCCGGGCAGGCGCTTCAGATCCGCGTGCTCGGCCTTGCATCCATCGCGCTCGATGTCACCCCCGAACTGGCGCTGGCCGCCATCGACTCGGTGGTGGTGCTGGGCGCTCTGCACGCCAGCCCGGCAGTAAAGGCAGCGCTCGCCGGCCGCATCCGTTGACCGCAAACCAAGGAAGTTCATGAACGCTTCTTTCCAGCACTTGATGGCCGAGGCCACTCGCCTCACGCGGGCCGGCGACCTGCAAGGCGCCACCGCGGCGATTCAGGCGGCGCTCAGCGGCGCAGCCGCGCCCGCGGCGAGCAGCGAGGCTGACGTCATCGATGTCGAGGCGCGCGAGGTCGAAACCGCAGTACCGGCCGCGGCGCCTCCCGTGCTGCACGCGGGCCAGTTCATCGCCGGCTGCCACACCGAGGCGGCCGGCACGCGCGAGTACAAGCTATACGTACCGCCGGGCTACCATGGGCAGGCGCTGCCGCTGGTGGTGATGCTGCATGGCTGCAAGCAAGACCCCGACGACTTCGCTGCCGGCACCCGCATGAACGACGTGGCGCTCGAGCGCGACTTCTTCGTTCTCTATCCGGCGCAGGCGCCACACGCCAATGCCTCACGCTGCTGGAGCTGGTTCAAGCACAGCCACCAACGGCGCGGCCGCGGCGAGCCGGCGCTGCTGGCCGGCATGACGCGTGATGTGATGAAGCGCTACAACATCGACGCGCATCGCGTGTACGTGGCCGGCTTGTCCGCCGGCGGCGCGATGGCGGCGATCCTCGGCGACGAGTACCCCGACCTGTTCGCCGCGGTCGGCGTGCACTCGGGCTTGCCACCCGGCGCGGCGACGGACATCAAGTCTGCGTTTGCGGCGATGAAACGTGGCGCCGTCACCGCGCCGACGGGCCGCACGCCACCGACCATCGTGTTTCACGGCGACCAGGACGCCACCGTACACCCGGCCAATGGCGAGCAGGTTCTGGCTGGGAGTGCAGGTGCTGCCGAGGCGGAAACCGAGCGGGCGCGCAGTGACAACGGCCGCGCCTACACACGGCGTATCTACCGCGACACACGGGGCCGGGTGGTCGCGGAGCACTGGACCGTGCATGGTGCGGGCCATGCGTGGTCAGGCGGCAGTGCGCGGGGTTCCCACACCGATGCCAAGGGCCCCGACGCCACCGAAGAGATGCTGCGATTCTTTTTCGCGCACACGCTGCACACGGCGGGTTGAGGGCTACGCAGGCGCTTAAGAGCGCCCGCATGCGCCGGGCGGCGCCGCGAAATGCTCCGACGCTGCCCGCACCGGCTGCTCCGGGTACACGCGCAGGCTCAGCTCATCGCCCCCGGCATCGACGCGAGGGCCGGCGCGATGCCGGGCGTGCCCATGCGCCGCGTCACTCTGGCAGCGGTAGCGAACTGGTGCACTTGATTTCGTCGAGGCAGACGCTCGAGCGCACGCTGTTGACGCCGGGCAGGCGCATCAGCTTTTCCATGAGGAAAAGCGACAACGACTTCAGGTCGTGCGCGACCACCTTGACGACGTAGTCGAAGTCGCCGGTCACCGAGTAGCACTCCAGGATTTCAGGCAGGTCGACGACCGTGTCGGTGAACTTCTTCATGTCGCGGATATGGCCCTTCTCCATCCCCACATGGATGAAGGCCACGACGCTCAGGCCCAGCCGCGCGGCGTTCAGGCGCGTTTCGTAGCGCGCAACGAAGCCC
>VBDL01000693.1:0-3997 GCA_005884255.1 Betaproteobacteria bacterium
CACAGCGGCCTTACGCTCCTGGTTCAGGTAGGCCCAACCGAGCGGGATGGCGCAGGCGATCAACACCAGGGTGATTGGCATCTCGGCCGAGGGCGCCGCGACGAAAGCGCCCACCGTGAGAGCCAGCAGCAAGGAGCGCAGCACCGGGACGGCCCGGCTGCGATCGGCCGGCACCGAACCGGCCAGCCCGCGCAGACCGATGGCGGCGGCGACGACGCACACCGGGAGGTTGATCAGGAATACCCAGCGCCAACCGGCGAAGTCGGTAATCGCGCCGCCCAGCAGGGGTCCGCCGAGTGCGACCACGCCCCAGAGAGTCGAGATCAGGGAGTACATGCGAATGCGCAGGACTTCCGAATAATGGGCCACGGTGGCGTAGCTGAGGACGACCAATGCGCCGCCTCCCAGGCCTTGGAAGCCGCGCGCAACCACCAACATGAGCATCGAGGAGGCGTTTGCGCACAGCAGCGAGCCGGCGCCGAACACGCTTACGCCCACCAGAAATGGCGTGAGCAAGCCCGCTCGGTCGCGCCATGCGCCGGCCAGGGACATACCGACGATCTGCGCCAGGATGAATGCCGCCGTTACCCAGGCATAGAGCACCGGCTGACCAAGCTCGGCCAGCACGCGCGGCATGGAAGTGTTGACGACGTACTGGTCGACCGAACCGATGGAAATACCCGCCAGGGCGGTCACCGACGGCCAGAAGTAGTGGCCGCGGAAGGCATCGGCGAAGGTGCTGAGACTTCTCACGCGCGTCAGGTCCTATTCCAACTGCAGGGGGTCGTCGCCGGTGGAGCCGAGCAGCCCGGTGCGGGCGTAGAGGAGAAGCTTGGCGCGGGTGTCCTCGAGATCCATGTTGCGCATAGTGAGCTGGCCAATGCGGTCCTGGGCGGTGAAGGCGCCGGCTTCCTTTTCCATCGTCAGGCGCTCCGGGCGGTAGGTCAGGTTGGGGCTGTCCGTTTTCAGGATCGAGTAGTCGTTGCCGCGGCGCAGCTCGAGGGCGACCTCGCCGCTGATCGCGCGGGCCACCCAGCGCTGTGAGGCCTCGCGCAGCATCATCGCCTGAGGATCGAACCAGCGACCCTGGTAGAGCAGTCGGCCGAGGTGGCGGCCGTTGTCGCGGTACTGCTCGATCGTGTCCTCATTGTGGATGGCCGTGACCAGCCGCTCGTAGGCGATGAACAGCAGCGCCAGCCCCGGGGCCTCGTAGATGCCGCGGCTCTTGGCTTCGATGATGCGGTTCTCGATCTGGTCGCTCATGCCGAGGCCGTGGCGGCCGCCGATGCGGTTGGCTTCCAGCAAGAGCTCCACCGGATCGGTGAAAGTGCGGCCGTTCAGCGCCACCGGTTGGCCTTCGTCGAAGCGCACCGTCACGGTCTCGGCCTTGACCTGCACGTCGTCGCGCCAGAAGGCCACGCCCATGATCGGCTGCACGATCTTGATGCCGCTGTTCAGGTGCTCCAGGTCCTTCGCTTCGTGCGTGGCGCCGAGCAGGTTGGAGTCGGTGGAATAGGCCTTCTCGGCCGACATCTTGTAGCCGAAGCCCGCCTGGGTCATGAAGGCCGACATCTCGGCGCGGCCGCCGAGTTCGTCGATGAAGGCCTGGTCGAGCCAGGGCTTGTAGACCTTGAGGTCGGGGTTGGCGAGCAGGCCGTAGCGGTAGAAGCGCTCGATGTCATTGCCCTTGTGGGTGCTGCCGTCGCCCCAGATGTGGACGTCGTCGTCTCTCATAGCCAGCACCAGCATGGTGCCAGTGACGGCGCGGCCCAAGGGGGTGGTGTTGAAGTACGGCAGCCCGGCGGTGGAGATGTGGAACGCGCCGCATTGGAGGGCGGCGAGGCCCTCCGCTACGAGCCGCTTGCGGCAGTCGATCCGTACTGGATCGCGCGGCGGGGAATGTCGTCGTAATCCGGCTCGTCGGGCTGGCCCAGGTTGGCTGTGTACGCGTACGGAATCGCGCCCTTGGTGCGCATCCAGTGCAGCGCGGCGCTGGTGTCCAGGCCGCCGGAAAAGGCGATGCCGACCTTCTGGCCGGTGGGAAGGTGCTGAAGAATGCTTGCCATCGGGGACTTTCTGGGGAAGCGGGGATTTTAGTTGCTGCAACAGCGGCTAAGCTCGCGCGATGTCCGAGACCAGCACCGACAGCCCCACCGACCACGCCGACGCGTTGCCCGTGGGTACGCGCCTGGGCGAGTTCGAGATCCTGCGCGTGCTCGGCGTCGGCGGCTTCGGCATCGTCTACCTGGCGATGGACCATGGCCTGCAGCGCGAAGTGGCGCTGAAGGAATACCTGCCGTCCGCGCTGGCCGGTCGCGGGCGCGACGGCATGGTCTCGGTGCGCTCGAAGAGCAACCTCGAGACGTACCAGCTCGGCATGCGCTCGTTCATCAACGAAGCGCGGTTGCTGGCACGCTTCGACCACCCGTCGCTGGTCAAGGTCTACCGCTTCTGGGAAGACAAGGGCACCGCCTACATGGTGATGTCGTTCTATCGCGGCAGCACGCTGAAGCAATTGCGCGCGGGCATGAGCGCGCCGCCCGGCGAAGCCTGGCTGCGCAGCCTGCTCGACGATGTGCTCGGTGCGCTGGATCTGCTGCATGCCGAGGGCGTGTACCACCGCGATGTGGCGCCCGACAACATCCTCGTCGGCGACGATGGCCGCGCGGTGCTGCTCGACTTCGGTGCCGCGCGCCGCGTGATCGGTGACCGCACGCAGAGCTTCACGGCGATCCTCAAGCCGACCTTTGCGCCGATCGAGCAATACGCCGACGTGACGACGCTGCGCCAGGGCCCGTGGACCGATCTCTACGCACTGGCGGCCACCGTGTACCACCTGCTCAGCGCCCAGTCGCCGCTGCCGGCGGCGGCCCGCATGCTGCAGGACGACATGCCGCGGCTGACGGAGCTGCCGTTGCCCGAGTTCTCGCCGCAGCTGCTGCAAGCGCTCGATTGGGCGCTGGCCGTGCGCCCGCAGGACCGCCCGCAGACGGTGACCATGCTGCGCGAGGCGCTGCAGGGCGAGATCCCGGTGCCGGTGCACGTGCGGCGCGACATCACACGGCCCAATGTGGCGACGGTGGACGTGGCGCCGGGCCGCGCCTGGGCCACGACCAGCGTGCGCGAGACGGCCGGCCCCGCCGCCGCGGCCGCAGCGCAGGCGGCACCGCGCACGCCGGCTGTCGAGCCACCGGTTCAGCCGCCGGCCTCGGCGCCGGCCGGCACCTCGCGCCGCGGCCTGTGGCTGGCCGCCGGCGGCCTGCTGCTGGCCGCCGCCGCGCTGGCGCTGTGGCCGCGCGGCCAGCCGGCCGCGCCGGCCCTGAAGGCTGCCGCGCCATCGGCCTCGGCGGTATGGATCACCGAGTTGGCCGCCACGCCGGCCAGTGGCACTGCAACGCCGGCCAGTGGCGCCGCCGCGCCGCTGCCTGCTCCTTCAGCCGCAGCCAGCCGCCCGGCGCGTGCCGCATCGCGTGCGGTGGTCGCTGCAGCGAACGCCAATGAAGGCGCCGCGATGGGTGCGGCGGCCAGCCCGCGCGAAGCCTGCGGCTCGCGCAACTTCATTGCGCTGCTCTTCTGCATGCAGCAGCAATGCAGCACGCCGCGCTTCCACGAACACGCGCAGTGCGTGCGCCTGCGCGAGGAAGAAGCGGCTCGGCGCGAGCGGATGAACGCTCAATAGGGAGCCTGCGAGTCGCACAGGCGACAGGTCACTCTCGGGTTTGGCGGGATTCAGTCGGGATGCTGCACTGCAGTACACCTGAGGCAGTGCGAAACCCGCTGGAGAGTCCGTGTCCGTCGACCGCCCCCATCATGCCCATTGGCCCAAGCGCCTGCCGCGCGAGCTGTGCATCCCGGCCACCTCGCTGTGGTTCAACCTCGATGTCTCCGCCAGGCGCTATCCGGACAAGGCGGCCTACGTCTTCTTCGGCCAGCGCCTGAGCTACGCCGAGCTGCACGCGCAGACCGAGGCGATTGCCGGCTGGCTGCAGAGCGTCGG
>VBDL01000693.1:4022-4564 GCA_005884255.1 Betaproteobacteria bacterium
AACGCGGTGGTGGTGCCGGTCAACCCGATGAACCGGGCTGACGAGTTCGGCCACTACATCACCGACCCCGACGCCAAGGTCGCGATCTGCAGCGCCGATCTGGCAGCGATCGTCGAGCAGGCGAACCGCGAACTGCCTGCGGAACAGCGCCTCACGCATGTGCTGGTCACGCGCTACAGCGATGCGATGCCCGCGCAGCTCGACCCCGCCGAGGCGCCGTCGCCCGCGCTGCTCGAATGGCTGCGCGCCGACCCGCCGCTGCCCGCCGATGACGCGACGGCGCGCTATGCGCGCTGGACCGAGGTCCTCGCGCAGGCCTTGAAACCCGGCCCGCACACGGCCCAGGCCGACGACCTCGCAGTGCTGCCCTACACCTCGGGCACCACCGGGCTGCCCAAGGGCTGCATGCACACGAGCCGCACCATCGCGTCCAATGTGGTCGGCGGCGGGCTGTGGGGTTACACCAGTGCGGAGACGGTGAGTCTCGGCGTGGTGCCGATGTTCCACATCACCGGCATGCTTTACGGGCTGCACTGCCCGAT
>VBDL01000687.1 GCA_005884255.1 Betaproteobacteria bacterium
CCACATCCTTCGCCGCCTTCACGGTCGCCGGCGCGTCGGCCTTGAATTCCTTGGCCACCACCACGTCGGTCGGGATCGGCACCTCGGCGCCGCGCGCCTTCATCGCGGCGATCACCGCCTTGGCCTGGTCGAGCAAATCGGGCTCGGCCAGGCTCTTGCCGATCGGCATCCCCGCGGCCAGCAGGAAGGTGTTGGCGATGCCGCCGCCGACGATCAGGCCATCGACGTTCTTCGAGAGACTCTGCAGGATGGTCAGCTTGGTGCTCACCTTGGAGCCGGCGACGATGGCCAGCAGCGGGCGCTTGGGCTGCGCCAAACTGCGCGATGCCGTAAGTGCTGGCTTCGGCGCGGTGCGCGGTGCCGAAGGCGTCGTGCACGAAGATGTCGGTCAGCGCCGCCATCTTCTTCGCGAGCTCTTCGCTGTTCTTCTTCTCGCCCTTGTTGAGGCGGCAGTTCTCCAGCAGCACCAGCTCGCCGGGTTTCACGTCGACGCCGTCGACCCAATTCGCCTTCAAGGGCACCGGGCAGCCGAGCAACTCGCTCATGCGCTGCGCCACCGGCGCCAGTGAGTCTGCCGGCTTGAACTCGCCTTCGATCGGGCGGCCGAGGTGCGAGGTGACCATCACGGCGGCGCCCGCCTTCAGCGCCATCTCGATGCACGGGATCGACGCGCGGATGCGCGTGTCCTCGGTGATGCGGCCGGTGTCGTCTTGCGGCACGTTGAGGTCGGCGCGGATGAACACGCGCTGGCCGGCCACCTTGCCTTGGGCGATCAGATCGGAGAAGCGAAGTACGTTCATGGCTCGAAGACAGTGAAGGGAAAACTACCAGCCGAAACTCAAGCGCAGCACCAGCATCACCGCGGTACCGGTGAGGATGGTGCCGAGGATGTCGCGGCGCCAGAAGAAGTACGCGGTCGATGCGGCCACCGCCGGCAGCCGCGCGTCGCGCAAGGTGTGGATCAGGTGGCCCTGCGTCATCAGCACCTCGGGCGCGACCACGGCCACCAGCGCAGCCAGCGGCGCATAGCGCAGGCCCTGCTTCAGCCACGCGGGCAGCGGCACCTCGCGCTCCGGGATCATGAAGAACGCGCGCGTGACGATGGTGATCACGGCCATGCCGACGATGGTCAGGGCCGCTTCCCAGGTGGTCATGTGAGATCCTCCTCGGGCTGCACCTCACGTGCCGTGTGATCCAGCAGCAGCCCGATGGCCACCGCGGCCGCAATCGCGACGACGATGTTCAGCTTCAGCGGCATCGCGTAGGCCGCCACCGCGGCAGCGGCCGCAACGCCGGCGGCGACCCAGGTGGCGCGGTCGGACACCAGCGAATAGGTCAGCCCCAGCAGCGCCAAAGTGCCGGCGAAGCCGAAGCCCCACTCGGTGGGGATCGCATCGGCCAGCAGCAGGCCGGCGATCGACGGAATCTGCCACGACGGCCAGTTGACCGCGACGCCGCCGAAGAAGTACGGAATCTGCTCCGGGGCCGGCCGCGGCTGCGGGAAGCGCTTCATGAACACCACGTAGTTGAGGTCGGCGGTGAAGTAGGCGATCCACAGCCGCATGCGCAGCGGCAGGTGGCCGAAATACGGGCGCCACTGCGCGCTGAAGATGACGAAGCGCAGGTTCACGCACAGCGCGGTGGCCCACACGACCCACATCGGCGCGCCGGCGGCGATGAGCGGCAGCGACGCGAGTTGCGCGCTGCCGGCAAAGACGATCAGCGACATCAAGAGCGCCAGGCCGACGCCGAGCCCGCTCTTGGCCATCGCGACGCCGGCGACCAGGCCCCAGGCGGCGATGCCCAACGAGATGCCGACCATCTCGCGCGCGCCACGGCCGAATTCAGGGTGGCGCCAGATCGGCAGGGGATGGCTGCTGCCGGGCGCGGACGAGGAACTCATCCGCGGATTGTCCTATGGCCCCGGGTAACCCCGAGGCACAGGCTGGTTACGGGCGCTGTTTGACAGAGCCGCTGCCGGCAATCGAGCTTTTCACCAGCGCGCCGCTGCCGCCATAGACGACGTCGCCGGAACCGGCGATCGACACCGACAGCGTCTTGTTCGCGGTGACGTTGGCATCGCCGCTGCCGGCGATGCTGACGGTCACGTCGTCGGACGCCAGCTCACGCGTGCGCACGTCGCCGCTGCCCGAGACGGAGATCTTGAGCTTCGCGGCGCTGCCGGCGGCTTCCACATTGCCGCTGCCGGAGATCTTCACGCCGAGCTCATCGGTCGCCAAGCTACGCAGCTTCGCGTCACTGCTGCCCGACAGGCTCAGCGCCAGCGACGGCGTCTTCAGCGTCTCGACCAGCACGTCGCCCGAGCCGCTGAGCGACAACGACTTCAGGTTCACGACATCGATGGTGACGACGATGGGCGTGCGCGTGTTCAGGTTCTCGCCGCGCTTGGGCGCGATGCGCAAGGTGCCGGCCTCGACGGTGGTCTCGATCAGCGGCAGCAGGTTGTCGTCGGCGCGGAGTTGCAGCGCCTCGCGCGCCGCCTGGCGCACGACGAGCTTGATCGGACCCGCGGCGGTGATGGCCTGGAAATCACTGACCGCACGCGCCTCGCTCGCCGGGTGACCGGAACCGGTGGCGGCGTAGACGCAGGGCGCGGCGGTGGCG
>VBDL01000688.1:0-763 GCA_005884255.1 Betaproteobacteria bacterium
AAACGATCATCACCAAACTGATGGCGGCCGAGCAGCAGCCGCTGACGGCACTGCAAACGCAGGAAGCCGGGCTGCAGACCAAGGTGTCTTCGTTCGGCAAGCTGCAAAGCCTGTTCTCGGACCTGCAGACCGCCTCGAGGAACCTGGCTTCGCCGCTGCTGTGGACGCAGACCACCGCGACCAGCGCGGACAGCGCCAGCGTCGGGGCGACCAGCACCAGCGGTGCCGCCGCGGGCTCCTATGCGGTCAACGTCACGGCGCTGGCCAAGGGGCAGACCGCCAGCAGCGCTGCCCTGGCGTCGAGCAGCAGCACGCTCTCCAGCGGCACACTGACGATCACGCTCGGCACCTGGACCGGCGACCCGATCAGCGGCTTCACCGCCAAGAACGGCGCCACACCGGTGAACATCACCATCGGCGCGGGCGACACCAGCCTCGCATCCATCCGCGACAAGATCAACGCCGCCAACGCCGGCGTGACCGCGAGCGTCATCAACGACGCCAGCGGCGCGCGGCTGTCGCTGCGCTCCACCGCCACCGGCGCGGAAAACGGCTTCAAGATCGCCGCGGTGGAGGACACCGATGACGGCAATGCCGCCACCGGCCTGACGGCGCTGGCCTTCGACCCCACCAGCGGCAGCTCGCAGCTGACGCTCAACGAGAAGGCGCAGGACGCCGCGGCCACCATCAACGGCATCGGCGTCAGCTCGGCGAGCAACACGCTGAGCAACGTCGCCGACGGCCTGACCCTGACGCTGCAGAC
>VBDL01000688.1:798-3186 GCA_005884255.1 Betaproteobacteria bacterium
CGCCTTCGTCAAGGCGTTCAACGCGCTGGCCAGCTATCTGCAAGATCAGACCAAGTACGACGCGGACTCCAAGAAGGCCGGCCCGCTGCAAGCCAACCGCACCGCCATCGACCTGAAGAACGCGCTGCGCAACGTGCTCAACCAGGCGAGCACGGCATCGGCGACGTACAGCCGGCTGTCCGACGTCGGCATCGTGATGAAGTCCGACGGCACGCTGGAAACCAAGACCGCCAAGCTCGACGCCGGCATCGTCAACTTCGACGAACTGCGCAAGCTGTTCTCCACGGATGGCGCGACGACTGCGGCCTCGGGCTTCATGCTGCGCATGCGCAAGCTTTCCGATTCCGTGCTCGGCACCGACGGGGCGCTCGATGCGGCGACCACCAGCCTGAGCAGCCAGCTGAAGAACCTGGGCCAGCGCGAGGACGCGCTGAAGGTCCGCCTCACCGCGACCGAGGCACGGCTGCGTGCGCAGTACGAGGCGCTGGACAAGCAGATGGCGGGCCTCACGGGCCTGAGCAACTATGTCAGCGCGCAGGTCGCGAGCTGGAACAAGAGCAGCTGATGGGCTTGGCCTTCGCAGCAACGCCGGCCTCTCGCCGGCGTTCGCACTTCCGGCCCTCATGGGCGCGAGCGCAGGCTCAAGTTCCGGGCGCCACGCTCCGATAACTCTCTCATCGACGACCTGAGCCCAGCGCCCACTCATCATGTACGCCAGCCCCACCCTCGCCTCACCCTTCGGCCGGACCCAGCAGTTCGCCAGCGCCTACAAGCAAGTGGGTGTCGAGACCGGCATCGCCGGCGCCTCGGCGCACCAGTTGGTGCAGATGCTGTTCGACGGCTTCCTGGACGCGGTGGCGCAGGCGCGTGGCGCACTGCGCGACGGCAACGTCGAGCTCAAGGGCCGCGCGATCGGCCGCGCGGTGCGCATCCTCGACGAGGGCCTGAAGGCCACGCTGAACACCGGCGACGGCGGCGAGCTGGCGGCCGACCTGAACGACCTGTACGCCTACACCTCGCTGCGCCTGACGCAAGCCAATCTGCGCAACGACGAGCGTGCGCTCGAGGAGTGCCAGCGCCTGATCGAGCCGCTGCGCACCGCCTGGACGGCGATCGCCGCGCAGGTGGACGTGCAGCCGTAAAGCAACGACTTCCCAGGGACCCGCGATGAACACGAACCTGCTCAACTACTACGAGGCCATCGAACAAGCCAGTGTCGAGATGCTCGCCGCAGCGCGTGCCGGCAACTGGGACCAGGTGGTCAAGCTCGAAGGCGCCTGCGTGCTGCTGATCTCGCAGCTCAAGCATGCCGCCACCGCGAAGCCGCTGCCGGCCGAGGAGGCGCAGCTGAAGTCGCGCATCATGCAGCGCATCCTGGTCAACGACGCCGAGATCCGCATGCTTGCCGAGCCCTGGCTGGAAGACTTGGACGGCATCCTCGCCGGCAAGCCGAAGACGGTGCACTGAAGCGCCCGCTGAAGGACACGCGATGTTCCTCGACACGCAGCCGATGGACCTGTCCAGCGAGGACGAGCTGGCCGAGTTTCGCGTGCCCAGCCCGTCCGAGATGCAGGGCCTGCTGCACCGGCTGATCGACGGTGCCGAGCCGGTGAACCTCAACGCGCCGGACGGCAGCATCTACACGACCACGCTGTGGGCGCTGGACACCACGCGCGGCCGCCTGAGCTTCGCCGCCGACGTGGCCGAGCCGCGCCTGCAACAGCTGCTCAACGCCAACCGCTGCACGGTGGTGGCCTACCTCGAAAGCGTCAAGCTGCAGTTCGACGTGAGCAACCTGATGCTGGTGCACGCGGCCAACGCGAGCGCCTTGCAGGCCGAGCTGCCGCAGACGATGTACCGCTTCCAGCGCCGGCGCGCCTTCCGTGTGCGCCCCCCGGCGCGCACGTCGCCTGTGGCGCGCATGCGCCACCCGATGCTGCCCGATATGACGCTGGAGCTGCGCGTGCTCGACGTGAGCATCGGCGGCTGTGCATTGCTCCTGCCCGACAACGTGCCGCCGCTCGAGCCCAGTGTGCGGATCAACCAGGTGCGCATGGAGATCGACGGCGACACCCGTTTCGATGCGGCACTCAAGCTGCAGCACGTGAGCGTGCTGCACGGCGAGAATGCCGGCGCCCGCCTGGGCTGTGAATTCGTGAGTCTTTCGAGCGGCGCCGAGCGCTCGCTGCAGCGCTTCATCGACAACACGCAGAAGCGACGACGGCTGTTGTCGTTGGAGTAGGCCGAGACACCCAGCGGACGCCGCGGATCCGGCTTTGCCGGGCCGCTGGTGTCGCCCCCTTGAGGGGGGAGCGCCGAAGGCGCTCGGGGGTGGTCCGTTCAGACCTGCATGTTCATGATCTCGGAGTAGGCCTGGACCAACCGGTT
>VBDL01000694.1 GCA_005884255.1 Betaproteobacteria bacterium
CCCTCGAGCACCACCCATTGCCCGCCTTGCGCCGCGCCGACCTTGACCGGACGCGGCGCGACCTTGCCGTCGGGCGCGACGACCATCACGCTGTCGCCCTGCGAGGAGCGCATCACCGCCTGCTGCGGCAGCACGATAGCCTCGCTCGCCTGCGCCTGCTCGATGCGCACCCGAACGTACATCCCGGGCAGCAGCAGGCCGTCGGGATTCGGCACCTCGGCGCGCAGCGTGATCTGACCCGAGGTCGGGTCGACCGTCAGGTCGGAGAACAGCAGCCGGCCGGTCTGCGCGTATTCGCTGCCGTCTTCGAGCACCACGCGCACGCTCGCCGCGTCCGACCCGCTGGCGCGCTTGAGCCGCCCGCTCGTGAGCGCCTTGCGCAGGTTCAGCACCTCGGTGGTCGACTGGGTGAAGTTGACGTACATCGGGTTGATCTGCTGCACGACGGCGAGCTGCGTCGCTTCGCCCTGGCCGACCAGCGCGCCCTCGGTCACCAGCGCGCGGCCGAGCGGCGCGGCCGGCGGCCACGTCGGCCTGCGCCTGCTGCTGCGCGGCCAGCGCATTGACATAGTCCTGCTTGCTGATCGCGTTGGCTTCGACCAGCGGCTTGAAGCGCTCGGCCTGCGCGCTGGCCTGGGCGAGGTTGGCCTGCGCACGCGCGAGCGTGGCCTGAGCGCTTTGCAACGCGGCCTGGTACGGCGCGGGATCGATCTGGAACAGCGGCTGAGCCGCCTTCACGTCGCTGCCTTCGCGGAACAGGCGCTGCTGCAGGATGCCGGCGGCGCGCGCGCGCACCTGCGCGACGCGCGAGGCTTCGAGCCGGCCCGGCAGCTCGGTGGTCAATCCCACCGCGCGCGGCGCGACGGTGACCACGCCCACTTCCGGCGGCGGCGGGCCGCCTGCGCCGGGGCCCGATGCCGCTTGCTCGGCCGCTTTCGGTCCGCAGGCCGCGAGCAGCAGCGCGGCGGCGGCGCCGCTCGCGCAGGCAACGATGGCGCGGCCGATTCGCTGATCCAACCCGGACATGCGTTTCCTTTCTTGCGGGAACTCAAAACAAAAAGGGGGCCACGACCGGCCCCTGGCGCACAGCATAGCGGTCGGGCACGAGGCCGACGGCGCACCCCCGTGTATCCCCCGACCGCGTGTGGGAATCAAACGCCGGCCTTCGCGAACACCACCACCGAGACGCCGCGCGCCGCTTGCAGCGCATCGCCGTTCTGGTACGAATGCGGCAGGTTGCCGGGAAACGCGAGCACGTCGCCGGCGCCGAGTTCATAGTGTTCGCCGGCCACCATCAGGTTGACCCGCCCGTCGAGACAGGTAAAGAACTCGCGCGTGCCCGGCAGGTGCGGCGTGCCGCCCATCACCGCGCCGGGCTCGAAGTCCATCACCTCCATCATCTCGTCGGGCACCGGCTCGGGCACCAGCGGGCGGATGCTGACACCGCGGCCCTTGCTGCGCGATGCGACCTCGTCGGCCGGCCAGCGCCGCACCAGTGCGCGCGGCGATGCGAGCAACTCGTCGATCGGTACGCTCAGCGCGCCGGCCAGCTTCACCAGCACCGCGAGCGACGGGTTGCCGTCGCCCGACTCGAGATTGGCGATCGTCGAGCGCGGCAGCGCGGCGGCCTTGGCCAGCGCATCCTGCGTCAGCGCGCGGGTGTGGCGCAGGCTCACCAGGTTGCGGGCGAGGTGGTGCGCGGTCTTCAGCTCGCTGGTGTCGGAGGTGTCGCTCATGCCAGCGGCATTGTGCGCGCGCGTCGCTTGTTGCCGCCACGGACCATCTGCCAATCTGCTGGACGCGGCGCTGGGCTCCACGCGCCGACAAGCCTATCGTTCAGTCACGCCCCGAAGGAGAGCGATCCATGTTTCGCATCACCCACATCGACCACATCGTGCTGCGCGCCATCGACGCCGAGCGGCTGCTCGCGTTCTACCGCGACGTGCTCGGCTGCACGCTCGAACGCCGGCAGGACGAGCTCGGCCTGATCCAGCTGCGTGCCGGCGCGTCGCTGATCGACCTGGTGCCGGTCGACGGCAAACTCGGCCGCGCCGGCGGCGCCGCGCCCGGCCGCGAGGGCCGCAACCTCGACCACTTCTGCCTGCGCATCGAGCCCTTCGACGACGCGGCGATTTGCGCTCACCTGCGTGCGCACGGCGTCGACGCGGGCGAGTTCGCGACGCGCTTCGGTGCCGACGGCGACGGCCCGTCGGTCTACCTCCAGGACCCCGAAGGCAACACCGTCGAACTCAAAGGAGGCCCCCGATGAACGACCCTCTCATCCCCTTCGATGGCCTGCGGGTCGCCGTCACCGGCGGCACCTCGGGCCTCGGCCTCGCCCTCGTCAAGGCGCTGCGCGAGCGCGGCGCGCAGGTCGCTTTCGTCGCCCGCCGGGTGCCGCGCGTCAGCGAAGTCGCGCATCAGTTGAGCGGCACCCACGGCATCGGCGGCGACGTGTCGCGCAAGGACGAGACGCATCCGCTCGCGCTGCGCATCACTGCCGCGCTCGGCGGGCTCGATGTGCTGATCAACAATGCGTCGAGCCTCGGGCCGGTGCCGCTCGCGCTGCTCGCCGACACCGACTGCGAGCAACTCGAGGAGGCGCTCGCGACCAACCTGGTCGGGCCATTCCGCCTGACCAAGGCGCTGCTCGGTGCGCTCAGCGCGGCGGCGCGCGAGGGGCGGCCGGCGCGGGTCGTCAACATCACCAGCGACGCCGCGGTCACGCCCTACGCGGGCTGG
>VBDL01000695.1 GCA_005884255.1 Betaproteobacteria bacterium
GCCGACGACGCCCGATCTGGAATGGCCCACCTGGGCCATCTATTCGGCCGTGCCGTTGGGCTCCTTCCTGATGTGCTTCCGCTTCCTGCAAGTGATGCGGGGCTTCCTGCGCACCGGTGATCTCCCGCACACCGACCACGCCCACGTGGATGGCCTGAGCGACGACGACCAGACCTTCGACCAGCCCGTCCTGCAAGGAGCCGCCCGATGAGCGCGCCCGGAGCCACCGCCACCCTCTTTCCGCCGATGAGCAAGCCCCAGGCGGGTTTCATGCTCGCAGGCATCGCGCTCGTGCTCGCGGGCGTGTGCCTGTACTACGGCAACGTGGGCATCGTCTTCGCGCTGCTCGTCGTGCTGATGCTGTCGGGCATCCCGGTGTCGATCGCGCTGGGCCTGACGGTGCTGACCTTCCTGTTTCTGCTGACCAAGGTGCCGGTGGAAGCCGTGGCGCTGAAGCTGTTCACCGGGATCGAGAAGTTCGAGATCATGGCGATCCCGTTCTTCATCCTGGCCGGCAACTTCCTCACGCACGGCGGCGTGGCCAAGCGCATGATCGCCTTCGCCACCAGCCTGGTCGGCCACTGGCACGGCGGCCTCGCGCTGGCCGGCATCGTGGCCTGCGCGATGTTCGCGCTCGTGTGCGGGTCCAGCGTGGCCACCGTCGTGGCCATCGGCTCGATCATCCTGCCGGCGATGGTGCGGCAAGGCTATCCGGCGCGCTTCGGCGCGGGCGTCATCATCACCGCCGGGTCGCTCGGCATCCTGATGCTGCCGTCGATCCCGAAGGTGATCTACGCCATCGCGACCAACACGTCGATCGGCGCGCTGTTCGTGGCCGGCCTGCTGCCCGGGTCGTTGCTCACCGTGATGCTGTGCACCGTCACCTGGTACCTGGCCAAGAAGCGCGGCTACCCGCGCCTGCAGAAAGCGACCTGGGGCCAGCGCTGGGCCGCGTTCCGCGAGAGCGTGTGGGGGCTGATGCTCGTCGTCATCATCATCGGCGGCATCTACAGCGGCATCTTCACCGCCACCGAGGCCGCCGCGATGGCCGCGGTCTACGCCTTCTTCATCTCGGTCTTCATCTACAAGGACATCGGCTTCAAGGATGTGCCGCGCGTGCTGCTGTCGTCGGCGAACCTGAGCGCGATGCTGCTGTACATCATCACCAACGCGGTGCTGTTCTCGTTCCTGATGTCGCACGAGAACATCCCGCAGGCGATGGCCGACTGGATCATCGGCAAGGACCTGGGCGTGGTGGGCTTCCTGCTGCTCGTCAACGTGATCCTGCTGCTGGCCGGCAACGTGATGGAGCCGTCGTCGATCATCCTGATCTTCGCGCCGATCCTGCACCCGGCGGCGATGCGGCTGGGCATCGACTCGGTGCACCTGGGCATCCTGATCGACGCCAACATGGAGGTCGGCCTGTGCCACCCGCCGGTGGGGCTGAACCTCTACGTGGCCAGCGGGATATCGAAGCTGAGCATCAGCGAGCTCACGGTGGCCGTGCTGCCGTGGCTGGCCACGATGGTGATCTTCCTCATCATCGTGACCTACTGGCCGTCGCTGTCGCTGTGGCTGCCGCGGGTCATGGGGATGATGTAGCGGCCAACGCGGCTCGCCGCTTCTTGTCGAGAATCGCGGCAAGGGTGGCGAGCCACGGTGTGACGAGCAGCAGCGCGCTCGCGCCGAGCGTCAGCCAGTGTTCCCACATTGTCTGCTCGGCCACGCGCGCATGAATCGCGCCGCCGGCCACCAGCAGCCGCATCGCAACGAGGATGGCCGCCGGCCCGCCCAGCGCGAGCAGCACGTATTTCCAGCGGCCGCCCTCGGGGAAGCGCAGGCGCCAGATCAGGATGACCTGCACCAGCGCATTCATCGCGACGATCCCATAGATCAGCAGTTCGTTGGGCATGCAGTGCGTCCCCCGGTGTCTCTATCGGCGTTGGAACTCGCGACCGTGACCGGCTCCTCGACCCGAACCAGCTGCGGATGGGCCGCGGCATAGCCTTCGCCCCGCTGCACCTCGCCGTCGATGGCGCCTTGCTCCAGCATGACGGTCAGGCGCTTGGTCGGGTAGACCTCCCATTGCAGCGGGATGTCCAGGCGCCGAAAGGCCTCGGCGTAGACGCGCCGCATCCATTGGCCGCCGAACGTGGTTTCGTCATGGTCAGCCCCCATCACGAAGGGTGCGGGCCATGCCGGCGATGCAAGCACCAGGGCGGCGGTTGACGCGACCGAGCTCGGCCTGCTGGTTGGCGATCAGCTCGCGCTGCGCCGCTGCCGCCGTGTCATTGGCGTCGATCTGCTGCTTGAGCTTGGCCGGCAGCGCGCGGCCCTTGTAGAACTCGCCCTCCTCGGCCAGCGGCTTGCGCTCGATGGCCAGATCGCGCAGGCGCTGCTCGGAGTTCTTGGTCGCCGTGCGCATGTCGTCGATCGCCGCCTCGCGCGCCTTCTCGTGCGCCGCGGCGTTCGGGTAGCGCGCCAGCAGGTTGCGGTCGCGGCGCACCGCTTCCTTCTGCGCCTCGCGCTCCTCCGCGGCGCGCTTTTCCTTGGCCTCGGCCTGCACGCGCTCCTCGGCCGTCAACGACGGCGGGATGATGCGGCGCAGCGAGCCGTCGCGGTTGAGCACGCGCTGCTCGCGCGTCATGCACTCGGGGATCAGCCGGTCCGACGTGAGCTTGCGCCCATGCCCGTCGTCGCAGACGAAGATGCCGCGGTCGACGGGCGCCTGCTGCGCCTGAGCGGCCAGGCACAACACCGCGGCGGCGGCCGGCAGCAGGCGGGCGAGGGAATGGGCCATTCAGACTCCGTAACGCTGGCGATAGGCCTCCACGCGCGGCGCATGCTCGGCGAGCGACGCATCCTGCGTGGAGCGAAGATACTGCAGCAGGTCGGCCAAGGTCGCAATCGCCACCACCTGCAGCTTCAGCTGGGTCGAGACGTACTGCACGGCCGACCAGTCCACGTCGGCGCCGTTCTCGGTGGCCTTCTCCTGCCGATCGAGCGCGATGGCCACGCCGCAGGGCGTGGCGTGGGCGGCGGAAATCATCGCGATCGACTCGCGCACCGAGGTGCCGGCGGAGATCACGTCGTCGATGATCAGCACGCGGCCGGCGAGCTTGGCACCGACCAGCGTGCCGCCTTCGCCGTGGTCCTTGGCTTCCTTGCGGTTGTAGGCGAAGGGCTTGTTGTGCCCCAGGCGCGCGAGCTCGATCGCCACCGCCGCGGCCAGGGTGATGCCCTTGTAGGCGGGGCCGAAGATCATGTCGAACTGCAGGCTGCTGCTAAGCAGGCGGCGTGCATAGAATTGGGCGAGGCGGCCGAGCTTGGCGCCGTCGTCGAACAGGCCGGCGTTGAAGAAGTACGGGCTCATGCGCCCGGCCTTGGTCTTGAAATCCCCGAAGCGCAGTACGCCGGCCTCGACCGCGAAGCTCACGAATTGCTGGGCCAGGTCGTCGGGGGTGGGCTGTACGAAGTTCTGCGTGAGGCTCATTGGAGAAGTCCCGAAGTGTTCCGTCTCGTGACCTTGAATCTCAACGGCATCCGCTCGGCGGCGAACAAGGGCTTCGTCGAGTGGTCTGCAGACCTGGGCGCCGATTGTATGGGCGTGCAGGAAGTCAAGGCCCAGGCCGAGGATGTGGCCGGGCGCTTCGAGCGCGTCGGCGACCTCGACGGCCATTTCCACTATGCCGAGAAGAAAGGCTACTCCGGCGTCGGCATGTTCACGCGCAAGGCGCCGAGCGACGTGCGCATCGGCTTCGGCAGCAAGGAGTTCGATGCCGAGGGCCGCTACGTGGAAACGCGCTACGACACTCGCAGCGCCAAGTTCAGCGTCATCAGCTGCTACTTCCCCAGCGGCTCCAGCGGCGATGAGCGGCAGGCCGCGAAGTTCCGCTTCCTCGCGAAGATCTTCCCGCACCTCGCGAAGCTGAAGGCCGAGCGCGAGTTCATCCTGGTGGGCGACGTGAACATCGCGCA
>VBDL01000696.1 GCA_005884255.1 Betaproteobacteria bacterium
TGGTGGTCGACCCGGGCATGACGCCGCTGAAGAAGTTCTCGATCATGAGCGAGGACGACTACGACGCGAAGCGCACCGAGTACGGTGACGAGTTCATCGCGCTGATGGGTGCCGAGGGCATCCAGAAGCTGCTCGAGGAGATGGACCTCGACGTCGAGATCGAGAAGCTGCGCGGCGACATGACCGGCTCCGAGCTCAAGGTCAAGAAGAATTCCAAGCGCCTGAAGGTGATGGAAGCCTTCAAGAAGTCGGGCATCAAGCCGCACTGGATGATCATGCAGGTGCTGCCGGTGCTGCCGCCGGACCTGCGTCCGCTGGTGCCGCTGGATGGCGGCCGCTTCGCGACGTCGGACCTGAACGACCTCTATCGCCGCGTCATCAACCGCAACAACCGCCTGGCGCGCCTGCTCGAGCTGAAGGCGCCCGAGATCATCGTGCGCAACGAAAAGCGCATGCTGCAGGAGGCGGTGGATTCGCTGCTGGACAACGGCCGTCGCGGCAAGGCGATGACCGGGGCGAACAAGCGCGCGCTGAAGTCGCTGGCCGACATGATCAAGGGCAAGAGCGGCCGCTTCCGCCAGAACCTGCTGGGCAAGCGCGTCGACTACTCCGGCCGTTCGGTCATCGTGGTCGGCCCGACGCTCAAGCTGCACCAGTGCGGCCTGCCCAAGCTGATGGCGCTGGAGCTGTTCAAGCCCTTCATCTTCTCGCGCCTGGAGGCGATGGGCATCGCCACCACCATCAAGGCGGCGAAGAAGGAAGTCGAATCCGGCACGCCGGTGGTGTGGGACATCCTTGAAGAAGTCATCAAGGAACACCCGGTGCTGCTGAACCGCGCGCCGACGCTGCACCGCCTGGGCATCCAGGCCTTCGAGCCGGTGCTGATCGAAGGCAAGGCGATCCAGCTGCATCCGCTGGTCTGCGCGGCCTTCAACGCCGACTTCGACGGCGACCAGATGGCCGTGCACGTGCCGCTGTCGATCGAAGCGCAGATGGAAGCCCGCACGCTGATGCTGGCGACCAACAACGTGCTGTTCCCGGCCAACGGCGAGCCGTCGATCGTGCCGTCGCAAGACGTGGTGCTGGGCCTGTACTACGCCACCCGCGAGCGCATCAATGGCCGCGGCGAGGGCATGATCTTCTCCGATCTGGCCGAGGTGCTGCGCGCGCTGGACAACGGCGTGGTGGAGATCACCGCGAAGATCAGCGTGCGCCTCACCGAATGGGTGAAGGACAAGAACAACGGCGACTTCGTGCCCGAGACCAAGCTCGTGGACACGACGGTCGGCCGCGCGCTGTTGAGCGAGATCCTGCCCAAGGGCCTGCCCTTCAGCAACATCAACAAGGCGCTGAAGAAGAAGGAAATTTCGCGGCTGATCAACACCTCGTTCCGCAAGTGCGGCCTGAAGGAAACGGTGGTCTTCGCGGACAAGCTGCTGCAAAGCGGCTTCCGCCTGGCCACGCGCGCCGGCATCTCGATCGCCATCGACGACATGCTGGTCCCGAAGGAGAAGCACGGCCTGATCGAACGCGCCGAGAAGGAAGTCAAGGAGATCGAGCAGCAGTACGTCTCGGGCCTGGTGACCGCCGGCGAACGCTACAACAAGGTGGTGGACATCTGGGGCAAGACCGGCGACGAGGTGGGCAAGGTGATGATGAGCCAGCTCGCCAAGCAGAAGGTCACCGATCGCCACGGCAAGGAAGTCGATCAGGAGTCGTTCAACTCCATCTACATGATGGCCGACTCCGGTGCCCGCGGTAGCGCGGCACAGATCCGCCAGCTGGCCGGCATGCGCGGCCTGATGGCCAAGCCGGACGGGTCAATCATTGAAACCCCGATCACGGCGAACTTCCGTGAAGGCCTGAACGTTCTGCAGTACTTCATCTCCACGCACGGCGCCCGCAAGGGCCTGGCGGACACGGCCCTAAAGACTGCCAATTCCGGTTACCTGACGCGCCGCCTGGTCGACGTGACGCAGGATCTGGTGGTCACCGAGAACGACTGCGAGACGCAGAACGGCATCAACATGCGCGCGCTGGTCGAAGGCGGCGAGGTGATCGAGTCGCTGCGCGACCGCATCCTCGGTCGCGTGGCGGCCGTCGAGGTGCTGCACCCCGAGACACAGGAAGTGCTGATTCCGGCGGGCGAAATGCTCGACGAAGACGCGCTCGATGTACTCGAGGGCGCGGGTGTCGACGAAGTCAAGGTGCGCACGCCGCTGACCTGCGCCACGCGCTTCGGCTTGTGTGCTCGCTGCTACGGCCGCGATCTGGGCCGCGGTGGCCTGGTCAACGTCGGTGAGGCGGTGGGCGTGATTGCCGCGCAGTCGATCGGCGAGCCGGGCACGCAGCTGACGATGCGGACCTTCCACATCGGCGGCGCGGCCTCGCGTGCCGCGGTGGCGTTCAGCGTGGACGCGAAGTCCGATGGCTTCATCGGCTTCAACACCACGATGCGCTACGTGACCAACGGCAAGGGCGAGCTGGTGGTGATTTCGCGTTCCGGCGAGATCATCATCGCCGACCAGCACGGCCGCGAGCGCGAGCGCCACAAGGTGCCGTACGGTGCGACGCTGAACGTCAAGCCCGACCAGGCCCTCAAGGCCGGCACGGTGCTGGCGAACTGGGACCCGCTGACCCGCCCGATCATCACGGAATTCGCCGGCAAGGCGAGGTTCGAGAACGTCGAGGAGGGCGTGACGGTCGCCAAGCAGGTCGACGAAGTGACCGGCCTGTCGACGCTGGTGGTCATCGACCCGAAGCGCCGCGGCGCGACGAAGATCGTGCGCCCGCAGGTCAAGCTGCTGGATGCCACCGGCCACGAGGTGAAGATCCCCGGCACCGACCACTCGGTGACGATCGGCTTCCCGGTCGGCTCGCTCATCCAGGTGCGCGACGGCCAGGATCTCGCCCCCGGCGAGGTGCTGGCGCGCATCCCGGTCGAAGGCCAGAAGACGCGCGACATCACCGGCGGTCTGCCGCGGGTGGCCGAGCTCTTCGAAGCTCGCAGCCCGAAGGACGTCGGCACGCTGGCCGAGCAGAATCCGGATGGCAAGGTCTACGAAGAGCTGGTGCCCAAGGAGAAGAACATCCTGGTGCACGAAGGCCAGGTGGTGAACCGCGGCGAACTGATCGTCGACGGCGCGGCGGACCCGCAGGACATCCTGCGCCTGCTGGGCATCGAGGAGCTGGCGCGCTACATCGTCGACGAGGTGCAGGACGTCTATCGTCTGCAGGGCGTGAAGATCAACGACAAGCACATCGAGGTGATCGTTCGCCAGATGCTGCGCCGCGTGCAGATCGCCAACCCGGGCGACAGCGCCTACATCGCCGGCGAGCAGGTCGAGCGTTCGGAGCTGCTGGACACCAACGACCGCCTGCGCAACGAGGGCAAGACGATCGCCACGCACAGCGATGTGCTGCTGGGCATCACCAAGGCCTCGTTGTCGACCGACTCGTTCATCTCCGCGGCCTCCTTCCAGGAGACCACGCGCGTGCTGACCGAGGCGGCGATCATGGGCAAGCGCGACGAGCTGCGTGGCCTGAAGGAAAACGTCATCGTCGGCCGCCTGATCCCCGCGGGCACCGGCATGGCCTTCCACGACGCGCGCAAGGCCAAGGAAGATATGGACGAGAGCGAGCGTCGCGCCATCGCCATGCAGGAGGCCGAGGAACTGGCCGCCGCGCAACTGGCGGCGGTGGACAACGCTTCGACCGCCCCGTCTTCTTCCGACAGCGGCGAGTAATCACCCTCCTCCGTGAAAGGGCGGCCTCGGCCGCCCTTTTTTTGCGTCAGAAGACTGATTGATCGTTTTAAAGATTGATTTAATTTGTGATTGATCTATAGTTATCCTCACAAACAGAAGGTCCAGGCGGGGTGTTCGGCGGCGCGATGGCCGCGCTAAGGAGACGGGCATGAACGCACTGCACCTGCACCTCAGGCGTTACGGCGCACTCGAGATCGCGCGCCGGCACCCGCGACTCTTCCATCGCCTCGTGGTGATCGAGCTGCGCTGAGGCCGCTGCGGCGGGTCCTGCGCCGTCAGCACGCCGGCAGCGACGCCTCCCAGGCCGCGGGCGGCACGACACGCAGCCCGCGTGTGGCCGCGCGGCGGGCCAGCTTCAGCAAAGCGCGGTCGCGGCTGACGAGCCAATCGGCGCCTGCCGCCAGCGCCAAGTCGATGAAGGGCTGGTCCTGCGGGTCGATGCAGTGCAGCCGGGTGGCCGGCGCCACCTGGGGTGGCGATGCTTCCTCCGCCCAGCGGTCCCACCGTGGAGCCAGTTGCTGCCAGTCCGTGAGCCAGCGTCCACCCAACCCGCGACCGATCACGTGCTCGAGTTCGTCGCGCATCCAGCGGCTGGCCAGCCAGCGCAGGCCGCCGCTCTCGATCGCCGCGGCCAGCGGCGCACAAGCCGGGTCGCGGAACACGAACCAATCGAGAACGATATTGGTGTCAAGGATGGCAATGGACACGGCGTCTTGCGGGTAGTGGTGGCCCCGAATATAATCGCGGGCTTTTCGGCAGATCCTGCTGCGCTCTTTGTCGAGCGGCTCACCGGTTCCCACCGGCATCGAGCCTGTTCCCATTGGGGCCTCGGCTGACCGGAAACCGAGTGACTTCAAACGGGAACAAGTTACCACCATGCCCACCATCAACCAGCTCGTGCGCCACGGCCGTCAGGCCGAAACCACGAAGTCCAAATCCCCGGCGATGCAGAACAGCCCGCAGCGCCGCGGTGTGTGCACCCGCGTGTACACCACCACGCCGAAGAAACCGAACTCCGCGCTGCGCAAGGTCGCCAAGGTGCGCCTGACCAACGGCTTCGAGATCATTTCCTACATCGGCGGCGAAGGCCACAATCTGCAAGAGCACAGCGTCGTGCTCGTGCGCGGCGGCCGCGTGAAGGATCTGCCCGGCGTGCGCTACCACATCGTGCGCGGCTCGCTCGACCTGCAGGGCGTCAAGGATCGCAAGCAGTCGCGTTCGAAGTACGGCGCCAAGCGCCCGAAGAAGGCATAACGCTGCGCAAACGGTAAAAAGCCGGCCTGAAGGCCGGCCAGCGGGTCGAGTAAGTGGAAGGCCCTGAGTGGCGTTCCGCGGCGCGAGGCAGGAGCCGAGTGCCAACTGAAGTGAAAAAAGGAAGAGTCCCATGCCACGTCGTCGCGAAGTCCCCAAGCGCGAGATCCTGCCCGATCCGAAGTTCGGCTCGGTCGATCTGTCCAAGTTCATGAACGTCGTCATGGAGTCCGGCAAGAAGGCCGTGGCCGAGCGCATCATCTACGGTGCCCTCGATCAGGTCGAGAAAAGGGCCGGCAAGGACCCCATGGAGGTGTTCCTGACCGCGCTGAACAACGTCAAGCCGATGGTCGAAGTCAAGAGCCGCCGCGTCGGCGGCGCGAACTACCAAGTTCCCGTGGAAGTTCGCCCCGTGCGCCGTGTGGCGCTCGCGATGCGCTGGCTCAAGGATTCCGCCCGCAAGCGCGGCGAGAAGTCGATGGCGCAGCGCCTGGCCAACGAGCTGCTGGAGGCCTCCGAAGGCCGCGGCGGCGCGATGAAGAAGCGCGACGAAGTTCACCGCATGGCAGAAGCCAACAAGGCGTTCTCGCACTTCCGCTTCTAAAACCGCCCGTTCCGGCCGCCTTCGGGTTACTACCAGCCCGTCGGCGGCCCCTGTATTTGGAGTGACATCATGTCCCGCAAGACCCCCATCGAGCGCTACCGCAATATCGGTATCTCTGCGCACATCGATGCCGGCAAGACCACCACGACCGAGCGCATCCTGTACTACACCGGTGTGAACCACAAGATCGGTGAAGTGCACGACGGTGCTGCGACCATGGACTGGATGGAGCAGGAGCAGGAGCGCGGCATCACGATCACGTCGGCGGCGACCACCTGCTTCTGGATCGACACCCCGGGGCACGTCGACTTCACCATCGAGGTGGAGCGCTCGATGCGCGTGCTCGACGGCGCGTGCATGGTGTACTGCGCCGTGGGCGGCGTGCAGCCGCAGTCGGAGACCGTCTGGCGCCAGGCCAACAAGTACAAGGTGCCGCGCCTCGCGTTCGTCAACAAGATGGACCGCACCGGCGCGAACTTCTTCAAGGTCTACGACCAGATGAAGACGCGCCTGAAGGCCAACCCGGTGCCGGTCGTGATTCCCATCGGTGCTGAGGAAAACTTCTCCGGCGTGGTCGACCTCATCAAGATGAAGGCGATCATCTGGGACGAGGCCTCGCAAGGCATGAAGTTCGAGTACCACGAGATTCCGGCGGAACTGCAGGCCGATGCTCAGAAGTGGCGCGAGAACATGATCGAAGCCGCGGCCGAGGCCAGCGAAGAGCTGATGAACAAGTACCTCGAGTCGGGTGAACTGACCGAGGACGAGATCAAGCTCGGCCTGCGCACGCGCACGATCGCCACCGAGATCCAGCCGATGCTGTGCGGCACCGCCTTCAAGAACAAGGGCGTGCAGCGCATGCTCGACGCG
>VBDL01000697.1:0-332 GCA_005884255.1 Betaproteobacteria bacterium
TGGCGGCCCAGATTTCCGGGTCGACGTTGGCAACGGTGGATTGGGTGCGGTCGAACATGGTCGGCAGTCCTCTTGCGAGATGAGTCCCCAGAGATGTAGGGCTGCCCAGGCGAACGGCGGAAGGCGGCGCCGTTGCCGGAGCCGCTCGCGCTTCCCAGTGGTACACCACCTCGGCCCCGAGGGTGAGGCCTATCGCCAGTCGCGCGAAGCGCCAGTTTAACTGACGCTTCGCGAGTTACTTGACCAGCAAGGCCACCTGCTCGCGGCGCGGCTCAGCCACCGGCGCGGCACTCGCCGCGGCAGGCACGCTGCGCACGGGCGTGACCGTGTTC
>VBDL01000697.1:390-2612 GCA_005884255.1 Betaproteobacteria bacterium
CCGGAATCGTCTTCGCGGTTGCCGGCGCCGACGTAAAAGCGCAGGCCGTCTTCGAGGCTGCCGGCGCGGGCGATGCATTCCTTGAGCACCTGCACGCCCACGCGCAGATTGGTCACCGGGTCGAACGCGGCCAGCTGGCCACCGAAGGCCTCGTACTTGTCGTCGTGCACGCGGGTCATCACCTGCATCAAACCCTGCGCACCGACCTGGCTCTGCGCGAACGGGTTGAAGCTCGATTCGACGGCCATGATGGCGAGGATCAGTGTCGGGTCCAGCCCGGCGCGCTGACCGACGGCCCAGGCCTCCTGCACGAGCCGACTCACCGGCTCCGGCGCCACGCGGTACTTGCGCGACAGCCAGCTCGCCACGGCGGCCTGCTGACGAGGCAGGTCCTTGGGATCGGCCGCTGTGGCTCGGGCCACCGCACTGGGCTCGTTCAGGTCGGCCAGGCTGTCGGCGTCGGGCTCGGCGCGCGCCTCCTGGCGCGCTTGCAGCCAGTCGAACGCCTGCTGCTCCGCCGCCATGCGAAGGTCGGCGCGGCCGGCACCGAACAAGCTGATGGCAACCACCGCCAGCCCCAGCAGGGCGAGCGTGTTGTGGCTGACTTCGAGCATGCCCTGGCCGACGTCACGCAAAAAGACGCCGACCGACTCACCGACGGCCTGCGATGCCGCCATGATCTTCTCTCGCGCTGTCATAACACTCCTTTCCTCCGCCAGCGGGCGACCTGTTGCGGGTCGACGCCAAGGTGGCGGTGATAATCGGCAGCTCGTTCCCGCTTGAGCGTGCGGGCGGCCACCTCTTTCTCGGCAGCGTGGCGCTTGGCGATCTCGACGATCGCGGCGCGGGTTAACCCTGATCGAATGTCAAGATGGCCGAATTCTAGGAACGCCGCTCATAACCAGTCAACCATACAAAAGAAGACTCTTATCGCTCATGGTTATGAAATACCGCGACCTGCGGGACTTCATGCGAGGGCTGGAGCAATCCGGCGACCTGCGTCGCGTTGCGGAACCAGTCTCCACGCGGCTCGAAATGACGGCGCTCGCTGACATCACGCTGCGCGCCGCCGGGCCGGCGTTGCTGTTCGAGCAACCCACCGGTTCAAGGGGCAGTTACAAAATTCCGGCCTTGACAAACCTGTTTGGCACGCCGGAGCGGGTCGCACGAGGCATGGGTGCCACCGAGGCGGCCGAGCTGCGCGAGATCGGCCGGCTGCTCGCGAGCCTGAAGGAACCCGAGCCGCCGCGTGGCATCAAGGACGCCGGGCGCCTCGTGCACATGGCCAAGGCCCTGTGGGACATGAAGCCGGCGAGCGTGCGCCGCGCTCCCTGCCAGGAAGAGGTGGTCGGGCGCGATGACATCGATCTGGCCGCGCTGCCGATCCAGCTGTGCTGGCCGCACGATGCGGCGCCCCTGATCACTTGGGGGCTGGTCATCACCCGCGGCCCGCAAAGCGTGCCCCAGCCGCGGCGCCGGCAGAACTTGGGCATCTACCGCCAGCAGGTGATCGGCCGCCGTCAGGTCATCATGCGCTGGCTGGCTCACCGCGGTGGGGCGCTGGACTTCCGCGACTTCGCCGCCGCCAACCCCGGCCAGCCGTTCCCGATCGCCGTGGCGCTGGGCGCCGATCCGGCGACGATTCTCGGCGCCGTGACGCCGGTGCCCGATACGCTCTCGGAATACCAGTTCGCCGGCTTGCTGCGCGGCGCGCGCACCGAGGTGGTCGACACGTCGGTGGGCGAGACCGGCTGGCCGTTGCAGGCACCGGCCAGTGCCGAGTTCGTTCTCGAGGGCCACATCCCCACCGCGGCGCCGGGCTTCAGCGGCCGCAGCGAGCATGGCGTGCCGCTGAAGGAGCGGGGTGGCTACCTGTACGCGCTGGAAGGCCCGTTCGGCGACCACACCGGCTATTACAACGAGCAGGACTGGTTCCCCGTGTTCGAGATCGAGCGCCTCACGCACCGCCGCGATCCGATCTATCACTCCACCTACACCGGCAAGCCGCCGGACGAGCCGGCCGTGCTCGGCGTGGCGCTGAACGAGGTGTTCGTGCCGATCCTGCAGAAGCAGTTTCCGGAGATCACCGACTTCTATCTGCCGCCCGAGGGCTGCAGCTATCGCATGGCGGTGATCGCGATGCGCAAGAGCTACCCCGGCCATGCCAAGCGGCTGATGTTCGGGCTGTGGAGTTTCTTGCGCCAGTTCATGTACACCAAGTT
>VBDL01000704.1 GCA_005884255.1 Betaproteobacteria bacterium
TCTGCGGCGTTCGCCCGAGCGAGCGCAGCAATGCACAGGATGGCCGCCAACAGCACGCGCATGTCGTTGACCCGGTGTTCTTCGTCGAGCCGTTAGGTTACGCTGCAAATCGCCCCGTGTCACAAGCCCGCCCTGAGGTACCGAAGGGCCCGCCCTCGAAGGGGCAAATCATGCTGTCGCGCCTCTCGATCAAGCTCAAGGTGCTCGTCGCCCCGCTGATCGTGATGCTGCTGTGCGTCGCCGTCTCGGCGTGGTCGATCGGGCTGCTGCGCGCGCAAGGCGCGGCCTTCCGCGAAGTGGTCGGCGGCGCCTTCGACACGGCCACCACCACCAGCCGCGCGTCGCTCGCGGTGGCTGCCATCCATTCCGATGTGCTGCGCCACATCGACCTGCTCGGCACGCGGCAGGACAGCGAGTCGATGAAGGAGCTGCGCGAGCGGCTGCCGGCGCGTTTCGACGCGATCGAGGCGATGCTGCAGAGCATCGAGACCAACCCGCAAACGATCGACGCCGATCTGCTGCACGCGACCGCGGAGTTCCTCGCCATCTACCGCATCGTCGCGACGCGCGTGACGCAGATGCAGACGCTGAACCCGACGCTGGTGTCCAGCCTGCTCGCGCACTACAGCCAGCTCACCAGCTACCTCGGCGAACTGGCCGACATCAGCATCCGCGCCGCGAAGGACAAGCAGCGCCGCACCGAGACGCTGGTGGCGCGCTCGGTGAGCCTGCTCCTGCTGGCGGTGCTCGCCAGCCTCGGCGCAGGGCTCGCCGTCACCTGGGTCATCGGGCGCGCGATCTCGGCCCCGCTGACCGAGATGACCGGCGTGATGTCGCGCCTCGCGCAAGGCGACTACGACATCCGCGTGCCCGCCATGCAGCGGCGCGACGAGGTCGGCGCCATGGCGCAGGCGGTGGAGGTGTTCCGCCTCGCCAGCCTGCGCCTGCACGAGCACGAGGTGGAGCTGGCGCAGATGGTGGAGCATCTTGCGGTGGCGCGCGACGAGTCGGCCGAGGCGAGCCGCGCGAAGAGCGACTTCCTCGCGAGCATGAGCCACGAGCTGCGCACGCCGTTGAACGCCATCCTCGGCTATGCGCAGATCCTGCAGTGGGACGAGAGCCTGAAGGACAAGCAGGCCAAGGGCCTGAAGACCATCGAGCAGGCCGGCCAGCACCTGCTGGCGCTGATCGAGGAGATTCTCGACCTGGCGAAGATCGAGGCCGGCCACCTCGAGCTCAATGCGACGCCGGTGGACCTGGCGACGTTCCTGCAGAGCATTGCCAACATCATCCGCGTGCGCGTCGAGCAAAAAGGCGTGGCCTTCGTGAGCGACGCGGCGGCGCTGCCGGCGGCGGTGATCGTCGACGAGCGGCGGCTGCGCCAAGTGCACTTGAACCTGTTGGGCAATGCCGCGAAGTTCACCGACCGCGGCGAGGTGCGCCTCAGGGTGCGCCAGCTGCGCGACGACGACGGCCGCGCAACGCTGCGCTTCGAGGTGCGCGACAGCGGCATCGGCATCGCGGAAAGCGACCTGAAGACGCTGTTCCAGCCCTTCCAGCAGGTGGGCGACAAGCAGCGGCGGCGCGGCGGCACGGGCCTCGGCCTCGCGATCAGCCGGCAACTGGTGCGCCACATGGGCGGCGACATCGCGGTGCAGAGCACGCCCGGCCAGGGCAGCGCCTTCTCGTTCGAGCTCACGCTGCCGCTGGTGCGGCACGAAGCCGCGCCGGCGCCCGAGCGCATCGTGATCGGCTACGAAGGCGAGCGCAAGACGGTGCTGGTGGTCGACGACGTGCCGCAGAACCGCGAGCTGCTCACCGACATGCTCAAGCCGCTGGGCTTCGTCACCGTCGAGGCGCAGGACGGGCAAGAGGGGCTGGAGCGTGCGCAGGCGCTGCTGCCCGACCTGATCCTGATGGACAACGTGATGCCGGTGATGGATGGGCTGGAAGCCACGCGGCGCTTGCGCGCCAACGCCTTCCTCACCAAGCCGTTCCGCGCGAACCAGTTGCTCGCACCGATCGAACAGCATCTAGGATTGCGCTTCAGGACTCGTTGACCACCCCCTACGGCCTGCGGCCGCCCCCTCGAGGGGGCGACACCGGCGGACCGGCAGAGCCGGATCCGCGGTGTCCCTTGAGTCGAGCTCGCATAAACATGGAGGAAATCGCATGAGGAAGCTCGTTCCCCTGCTGGCCGTTGCCACGGCCGCGCTCGTCGCCTGTGCCACGCCGAGCCCGCCGCCGGCGATGCAGCGGGTGCAGCACCTGGTGGTGATCTACGCCGAGAACCACAGCTTCGACAACCTCTACGGGCTGTTCCCCGGCGCCGATGGCGTGGCCAACGCGACGCCCGAGCAGCGCACGCAGCTCGACCACGACGGCACGCCACTGAAGGAGCTGATCGTCTTTGGCCCCGATGGCCAGCCCGACGCGCGCTTTCCGCGCATGCCCAATGCGCCGTTCCGCATCGACGCGCCGCCGGTGAGCCGGCGCACCGACCAGCTGGTGCCGAGCCCCATCCACGCCTTCTTCCACAACCAGGAGCAGATCAACGGCGGCAAGAACAACATGTTCGCCGCGATGTCGCAGGTCGGCGGCTGGACCATGGGCTACTACGACGGCTCGTCGTTCCAGCTGTGGCAGTGGGCGAAGGAGTACACGCTGGCCGACCGCTTCTTCATGGGCGCGTTCGGCGGCTCCTACCTCAACCACCAGTACCTGATCTGCGCCTGCGCACCGCAGCACGCCGAGGCGGCGCCGGCGATGCGCGCGCGGCTCGACGCCGCGGGCAAGCTGGAGAAGAAGCCCGGCTCGCCATCGGCCAACGAGGCCGCGGTGCAAGTCTTCAGCGCGGGCGGCGGGCAGGTGACGCCCGACGGCTGGTCGGTCAACACCTCGCAGCCGCCGTACCAGCCCAGCGGCGTGCCGCCGGCCGATGGCGGCACGCCGGAGCTGGCCAACCCGCAGGGCGTGCCGGCTGCGGGACTGCCCGTGCCACCGCAGACGGCGAAGACCATCGGCGACACGCTCAGCGCCAAGGGCGTGTCCTGGGCCTGGTACGCCGGCGGCTGGAACGCCGCGCTGGCCGACGGGCAGCAGCCGGCCAGCGTGAAGCGCAAGGTGATCTACACGCGCGACGAAGGCAGCCCGAACTTCCAGCCGCATCACCAGCCCTTCAACTACCACGCGCGCTTCGCGCCGGGCACGAAGGACCGCGCCGCACACCTGAAGGACGGTGATGACTTCGTGCACGACATCGAGGCCGGGCGGCTGCCGGCGGTGAGCTTCTACAAGCCGGCCGGCCGCTACACGCAGCACCCGTCGTACACCGACGTGCAAAGCGGCGATCGCCACATGGCCGAGCTGCTGGCCAAGCTGCGCGCCAGCCCGCAGTGGAAGGACACGCTGATCGTGCTCACCTACGACGAGAACGGCGGCTATTGGGACCATGTGCCGCCGCCGACCGGCGCCGGATGGGGCGACCGCTTCGGCCCCGGCACGCGCGTGCCGGCGATCCTCATCGGCCCAATGGTCAAGCGCGGCTTCGTCGACCACACGAGCTACGACACCACGTCGATCCTCAAGTTCATCACCGAGCGCTGGGGGCTGGAGCCCTTGGCGGGCGTGCGCGCGAAGACGGGGAACTTGAGCGGGGCGCTGCAGCAGTGAGTCAGTGCGGCGGCTGCAGGTGCGCGAGCTTGTGCGGGTTGCGCATCACGTAGATCGACGCGATGCGTCCCTGCGTGTCGAGCTGCATCGCCAGCGTCTGGATCACCGTGCCGTCAGCGCGGTCGTAGAGCACGCCACCGGGCAGGCCGTTGATGGTGACGGCACGCAATGCCAGGCGCGTCCAGTCGATGGTGCGTGTGAAGCCGATCAGCGTCTTGGCAATCAGCGCGCCGCCGTGCAGCGGCTGCGGCACCGCGCTGACGATGCCGCCGCCGTCGGACAGGAACTCCGCATCATCGGCCAGCTCCTTGGCCAGCGCATCGACATCGCCGCGCTGCAAGGCCATTCCGAAGGCCGGCATCAGGCGATCGCGCTGTGCCGGCTCCAGCTCCACCCGCGCCGCGTGGCGGTCTGCGACAGGAAGGCACGCGCGCTCTGCACCTGCGCGTGGTCGACCTCGCGCCAGCGCAGCCAGCAGTCCTGCACCACGTCCTCGGCCTCGGCGCGCGAGCCGAGCATGCGGTAGGCGAGCGCGCGGCGTATTCGGTAATCACGTCGGGCCCCGGGTGAAATTCCATCGCTTCGTCGACGAGCGGCTCGGGCAGCCACACGCCGACGTACTGCTCGCGCCGCGCCTGCGCGCTGGTCAGCCTGTCCAGGCACAGCCGCGTGGCGGTCTGCGACAGGAAGGCACGCGCGCTCTGCACCTGCGCGTGGTCGACCTCGCGCCAGCGCAGCCAGCAGTCCTGCACCACGTCCTCGGCCTCGGCGCGCGAGCCGAGCATGCGATAGGCGAGCGCGCGCAGGTGGCGGCGCTGGGCTTCGAAGTCGTCGCTCATACCGTCAAGACGCCGCAGCCTCGGCCGATGTGACACGGTCCAGCAGCATCGCGTCGCCGTAGCTGAAGAAGCGATAGCGCTGCGCCACCGCGTGCGCGTACAGCGCGCGCATGCGCTCGTGGCCGGCAAAGGCGCTCACCAGCATCAGCAGGCTGCTTTTCGGCAAATGGAAGTTGGTCACCAGCGCATCGACGACGCGGAACTCGAAGCCCGGCGTGATGAAGATGTCGGTCTCGCGCGCGCCGGCCTGCAGCGCGCCGTCGCGCGCGGCCGACTCCAGCGCGCGCAAGGTCGTCGTGCCCACCGCGACAACGCGACCGCCGGCGGCGCGCGCGGCCGCGATGGCGTCGACGGTGGCTGGCGGCACGTCGAACCACTCGCTGTGCATGCGGTGCTCGGCAAGCGTTTCAACACGCACCGGCTGGAAGGTGCCGGCGCCGACATGCAGCGTCACGCTGGCGCTGTGCACGCCGCGCTCGCGCAGGGCCTGCAGCAGCGCGTCGTCGAAATGCAGCGCCGCGGTCGGTGCGGCCACCGCGCCGGGCTGCTTGGCGAACACCGTCTGGTAGCGCCGCTCGTCGTCGGCCTCGTCGGTGTGCGTGATGTACGGGGGCAGCGGCACGTGGCCATAGCGCTCGAGCAGCGTGAAGGGGTCCGCCGGCAGGCGCAGGTGAAAGAGCTCGTCGTCCGGCCCGCAGCGGCCGAGCACCTCGGCATCGAAGGCGTCGGCAAAGCGCACCAGCGCCCCGGCCTTCGGCGACTTGCTGGCGCGCAGATGCGCCCACACCTCGGTGGTGCCGGGCAGCACGCGCTCGACCAGCGCCTCCACCGCGCCACCCGTGGCCTTGCGGCCGAACAGCCGCGCCTTGATGACCTTGGTGTCGTTGAAGACGAGCAGGTCGCCGGGTTCGAGCAGCGACGGCAGTTCGCGGAATACACGGTCCACCGGCGGCTCGATCGTGCCGTCGAGCAGGCGCGACGCGCTGCGCTCGGGCGCGGGATGCTGAGCGATCAGCTCGGGTGGCAGAGCGAAGTCGAAATCGCTCAAGGTGTAAGAAGGGGTTGTCATGGCATGCAGGCTTCACCGGCCTGAAGAAGGAGCAGGCAGAATTGTTCCATGCCCGAGGCCGCCGCCGTCAGCGACATCCCCGCGACCGCCCCCCCGCCGCCCAAGCCGAAATCGGCGCCGCAACGCGCGATGGAGAAGCTCGGCCTCCTGCGCGACATCGATCTCGCGCTGCACCTGCCGCTGCGCTATGAGGACGAGACGCGGCTGACGCGCATCGCCGACGCGCGCGAAGGCGACACCGTGCAGGTCGAAGGCGTGGTCAGCGACAGCCGCGTCGAGTTCCGCCCGCGCCGCCAGCTGGTCGTGCGCCTGCATGACGACAGCGACGAGCTGGTGCTGCGCTTCCTCAAGGCGAAGTGCGCGGCGGCTTCCTCGGGCGCGAGATGGTGCACCCCTCCTTCAAGGCGGTCGACGACGCCACGCCGCTGGCCGCGGCGCTGACCCCCGTGTACCCGACGAGCGCGCAGCTGCCGCAGGCGTACCTGCGCAAGGCGGTGGTGTCGGCGCTGGCGCGTGCCCCGTTGGATGAGGTGCTGCCGGCGGACACGCTGCCGGCGGGGCTGCCGCCGCTGCGCGACGCGCTGAACTTCCTGCACCACCCGGCGCCTCAGGTGAGCCTCGCGCAGCTCGCCGACCACAGCCACCCGGCCTGGCAGCGGCTGAAGTTCGAGGAGCTGCTGGCGCAGCAGCTGTCGCAGGCGCAGGCGCAACGCGAGCGCGCGCTGCTGAGGGCGCCGCTGCTGTGGGGCCGGCCGGGCGGCCTGCACGAGAAGCTGCTGGCTGCGTTGCCATTCCAGCTCACGCGCGCGCAGCGGCGCGTGGCCGAGGAAATCGCCAAGGACCTGGCGCGCGCGCAGCCGATGCATCGCCTGCTACAAGGCGACGTCGGCTCCGGCAAGACGGTGGTGGCCGCGCTCGCCGCCGCGGTGACCATCGATGCCGGCTGGCAGTGTGCGCTGATGGCGCCGACCGAAATCCTCGCCGAGCAGCACTTTCGCAAGCTGGTGCACTGGCTGGAGCCGCTGGGCATCGGGGTGGCATGGCTCACCGGCAGCCGCAAAGGCAAGGTGCGCACGCAGATGGTCGAGCGCGTGGCGTCGGGCGAAGCGGCGCTCGTGGTCGGCACGCATGCGGTGATCCAGCACGACGTGCACTTCGCGAAGCTGGGCCTGGCCATCGTCGACGAGCAACACCGTTTCGGCGTCGCGCAGCGGCTGGCGCTGCGCCGCAAGCTCGCTGAAGCTGGCCTGGAGCCGCACCTCTTGATGATGAGCGCGACGCCGATCCCGCGCACCTTGGCGATGAGCTACTTCGCCGACCTCGACGTGAGCACGATCGACGAGCTGCCGCCGGGGCGCACGTCGGTGGTCACCAAGGTGTTCGCCGACGGCCGGCGCGAAGAGGTGATCGCACGCATCCGCGACGAGGCGGCACGCGGCCGCCAAGTCTACTGGGTGTGCCCGCTGATCGAAGAGAGCGAGACGCTCGATCTGCAGAACGCCACCGAAACGCATCAGCAGCTCAGCGCGGCGTTGCCGGACAAGATGGTCGGCCTGCTGCACGGCCGCATGCCGCCGGCCGAGAAGGCCGCAGTGATGTCGCTGTTCGCCGGCGGGCAGATGAGCGTGCTGGTGTCGACCACGGTGATCGAGGTCGGCGTCGACGTGCCCAACGCGAGCCTGATGATCATCGAGCACGCCGAGCGCTTCGGCCTGTCGCAGCTGCACCAGCTGCGCGGGCGCGTCGGCCGCGGCGCGGTGGCCAGCGTGTGCGTGCTGCTCTACACGCCGCCCTTGTCCGATACCGGCAAGGCCCGCTTGCGCGCGGTGGCCGAGACGACCGATGGCTTCGAGATCGCACGCCGCGACCTGGAGATCCGCGGGCCCGGCGAGTTCATGGGCGCGCGCCAATCGGGCGATGCGCTGCTGCGCTTCGCCGATCTCAACGAGGACAGCCGCCTGCTGCAGCATGCGCGCCGCGTCGCACCCATGCTGCTCGATCGCCACCCGGCCGCAGCGCGGGCGCATGTCGCGCGCTGGCTCGGCGCCAAGACAGACTATCTGAAGGCCTGAGTCATTCGGCTTGCGCTATCCTGCGCGCCAATGACCCTCACCGAGCTTCGCTACATCGTCGCCGTCGCGCGCGAGAGGCATTTTCGTGTCGCAGCCCACGCTGAGCGTGGCGATCAAGAAGCTGGAGGAGGAGCTCGACGTCAAGCTATTCGAGCGCGGCACCAACGAGGTCAGCGTCACGCCGCTGGGCGAGGCCATCGTGCGCCAGGCGCAGCAGGTGATCGAGCAGGCCGCGGCGATCAAGGAGATCGCGCAGCGCGGCAAGGATCCGCTGGCCGGGCCGCTGCGCCTGGGCATCATCTACACCATCGGCCCCTACCTGCTGCCGGAGTTGGTGAAGCAGACCATCGAGCGCGTGCCGCAGATGCCGCTGATGCTGCAGGAGAACTTCACCGTCAAGCTGCTGGACATGCTGCGCACCGGCGAGCTCGACTGCGCGATCATGGCCGAGCCCTTCCCCGACTCGGGCCTCGCGATGGCGCCGCTGTATGACGAGCCGTTCATGGTCGCGGTGCCGAAGACGCATCCGCTGGCCAAACGCAAGAGCGTGTCGTCGCAGGAGCTGAAGCGGGAGACGATGCTGCTGCTCGGCACCGGGCATTGCTTCCGCGACCACGTGCTCGAGGTGTGCCCGGAGTTCGCACGCTTCGCCAG
>VBDL01000705.1 GCA_005884255.1 Betaproteobacteria bacterium
GAGATTCGCAGCGGCAACCTGATGGCCCTGCCGGTGGCCTGGACGATCGAGCCGTGGCTCACCGCGTGGAGCACCGCGCAGATCGGCGTGCAGCCCACGGGCCTGCGGCCCTACTTCATCAATTCGTTCCTGCTCGTCGTGCCGGCCGTCATCCTGTCGACGCTGATCGGCGCGCTCAACGGCTACATCCTCACGCAGTTCAAGTTCCGCGGCGCCAATGCGCTGTTCGCCGCGATGCTGTTCTCGGTGTTCATCCCGTTCCAGATCGTGCTCATTCCGATGGCCAAGACGCTCGGCCTGCTCGGCATCGCCGGCACGGTGAGCGGGCTGGTGTTCGTCAACACGGTCTACGGCATCGGCTTCACGACGCTGTTCTTCCGCAACTACTACGCGGCCTTTCCGGGTGAGCTGATCCGCTCCGCACGCATGGACGGCGCCAAGTTCTTCGGCGTGCTGTGGCGCATCCTGCTGCCCAACAGCGCGCCGATCATCGTCGTCACGGTGATCTGGCAGTTCACCAACATCTGGAACGAGTTCCTGTTCGGCGCGTCGTTCAGCGACTTCAGCTCGTTCCCGATCACCGTCGCGTTGAACAACCTGGTCAACAGTTCGACCGGGGTCAAGGAATACAACGTCCATTTCGCCGGTGCGTTCATCGCCGCCATTCCGACGCTCATCGTCTACCTGGTGTCCGGCAAGTATTTCGTCCGCGGCCTGATGGCCGGTTCGGTGAAGGGGTAATCACATGGCATCGCTCGACCTGATCAACGTGAAGAAGAGCTTCGGCCCGGTCAAGATCCTGCACGACATCTCGATCGGCTTGGCCGACGGCGAATTCCTCGTGCTGGTGGGGCCGTCTGGGTGCGGCAAGAGCACGCTGATGAACATCATCGCGGGGCTCGAGGAACCGAGCGGCGGGCAGCTGCGCCTCGAAGGCCGCGACATCACCGAGCTGGCGCCGGCCGAGCGCAACATCTCGATGGTGTTCCAGTCCTACGCGCTGTACCCGAACATGACGGTCGCGAAGAACATCGAGTTCCCGCTCGAGATGCGAAAGGTCGACAAGGCGAAGCGCGCCGAGCGCGTGCAGCAGGTCTCCAAGCTGCTGCAGATCGAGCACCTGCTGGCACGCAAGCCGCGCCAGCTCTCGGGCGGCCAGCGCCAGCGCGTGGCGATCGGGCGCGCGCTGGCGCGCGAGCCCAAGCTTTATCTCTTCGACGAACCGCTGTCCAACCTGGATGCGCAGCTGCGCGTGGACATGCGCACCGAGATCAAGAAGCTGCACCAGCGCCTCTCCGCGACCATCGTCTACGTCACGCACGACCAGATCGAGGCGATGACGCTGGCCACGCGCATCGCGGTGATGAAGGGCGGCGTGCTGCAGCAGCTGGGCACGCCCTACGAGGTCTACAACCGTCCGGCGAACACCTTCGTCGCCGGCTTCATGGGCTCGCCGCGCATGAATCTCGCGAAGGCCCGCGTGGGCGGCGCACCGGGGGCCCTCGTGCTCGACATGCAGATCGGCGCGCGGCCGCGCGTGCAGATCGAGCTGCCGCCCATGTGCGCGGCGCTGGAGGCCTACATCGGCCAGGAGGTCATTGCCGGCATCCGCGCCGAGGCCATCGACCTGGCCCGCGACGGCATGGTGCCGACGCCGACACAGCGCTTCGTCGATGCGCGCGTCGAGGTGATCGAGCCCACCGGCGCCGACACGCTGGTCGTGCTCAACCTCGGTGGCCACGAGTTCACCGCCCGGCTCGAGCCGGACGCGGCGCTCAAGCCCGGGCAGGACGCGCGCTTCCTCGTCGACCTGACGAAGCTCGTGTGCTTCGACGCCGCCACGGAAACACTGATCGCGTGAACACCATGGCCGACAGCTCGTACGACGTGATCATCATCGGCTCCGGTGTCGGAGGCGGCGCGGTCGCGTTGCAGCTTGCAGGCAGCGGCGCACGCGTGCTGATCCTCGAGCGCGGGCCGGTGCTGCCGCGCGAGCCGCAGAACTGGGACCCGGAAGCATTGTTCTGCGATCTGCGCTACCGCAGCGACGAGACCTGGACCAGCGGCACGCGCCGCTTTCGCCCCGGCCAGTACTACTACGTCGGCGGGCACACGAAGTTCTACGGCGCCGCGATGTTCCGCTTTCGCGAGCGCGACTTCGAAGAGAGCGTTCATGAGGACGGCTTCTCGCCGGCCTGGCCGATTTCGTATGCCGACCTCGAGCCCTGGTACACGCAGGCCGAGCGCCTGTTCGGCGTGCGTGGCACCGCGGGGCTCGACCCGACCGAGCCGCCGCGCAGTGCGCCGTACCCGCACCCGTCGCGCAGCTCGAAGCCTCGCTGAAGGCACAGGGCCTGCATCCGTTCCCGATGCCCGCGGCGGTGGACTTCGGCGCGGGCGGGCGCTGCGTGCGTTGCGGCACCTGCGACGCCTTTCCCTGCCGCATCGACGCCAAGGGCGACGCCGAGATCTGCCTGATCCAGCCGGCACTGCGCCAGCCCAATGTCGAGCTGCGCACCGAGGCCCGTGTCGAGCGCCTGCTGACCGACGACACGGGGCGGCGCATCGTCGCCGTCGAGGTGATCGACAAGGGTGTCGAGCGCAGGATCAATGGTGAGCTGTTCGTGCTCAGCGCCGGCGCCATCAATTCCGCCGCGTTGCTGCAGCGCTCGCGCACCACGCGCCATCCGCGCGGCCTGGCAAATTCGAGCGACGTGGTGGGTCGGCACTACATGGCGCACAACTGCACCGGGCTGATGGCACTGCATCCGCTGAAGCGCAACGACACGAAGTTCCCGAAGACCTTGTCGGTCAACGACTATTACTTGCAGCTGCTCGGCAAGATCCGCGAGCCGATGCTGCGCGGGGCGATGCCGAGTTGGATGCCGCGCGGCGCGAGCCGCTGGATGGCCGAGCACAGCGTCGACTGGTACGTGATGTCGGAGGACCTGCCGCAGCGCGACAGCACCGTGCGCGTGAATGCGGACGGCGGCATCGAGCTGAACTGGAAGCGGACCAACATGAACGCGCACCGCCGCTGGGTCGACAAGGCCAGCCGCATCCTCAAGCGCGCGGGTTATCCGATCGTGCTCACGAAACCGTTCACGATGGAAGCGCCGTCGCACCAGTGCGGCACCGTGCGCTTCGGCGC
>VBDL01000702.1 GCA_005884255.1 Betaproteobacteria bacterium
CCACGCTGCGCGTCCACCACCGCCGATGACAGCGCCGGCACCGTGCTCGCGCCGCTGATGCCCACGCGCTGCGCGGCCTTGAATGGCGCATCCAGCGCGGCGGCGAAGTCGCACACGAAGCGGCGCCCATCGGCCAGGTCGATGTAGTGGGCACCACAGCTCGCGGCCGCCTGCGCCACGGCGTAGCCCTGGCCTTGAAACGGGCCGGCCGTGTGGATGACCAACCCGGGCATCGCCGAGCGCAGCCGCTCGCCGAAAACAGGCGCCGTCGTGTCGAGCGCAATGGCCTGGGCCGCTGACGGAAGGCTCGATGCAAATGCGGCGGCGCGCCGCGCATCGCGCCCGGCGATCACCAGTTCGATGTGCGGGTCGCCGGCCAGCGCGCGGGTGATGCGGGCGCCGAAATTGCCGTAGCCGCCGAGAACGACGACTCTCATGAGTCCAGGTTTCCGGGCACCGTCTTCGAGAATCTGCGGTGCTCCAGTGGGTCGCCGCCATAGGCTTCGTCGATGCTCGCGGCAGTGGCCGCGCGCTCGGCGACGATGAAGCGCTGCAACTCCTGGTACTGATAGGGCCGCAGCCCGGATTCGCTGCGCATCACGATCTCGGCGAGCAGCGCCCAATCGACGTCTGCGTCCATGACCCACAGCCTCGCTGGCACCGGCACCTCACGCAGCAAGGCCTGTGGCGCGTGGTCGAGGTCCTCGCCGGACAGCCACACCACTTGCGGCCAGCGGCGCAGGAAGGGCCGCTCCAGCCGCTGCGGCTTCCACAGCGCGAGCAGCAGCTGCGGCGGATGCGTCTCGACGATCTCGCCCTGCGCACCATGCACCACCTCGGCCACCGGCCCGCAGGCGCGGCGTGCGGCGCCGATCCAGGCGCCGGGTTCCCAGGCGTCGGACAACCTCTGCTGCGGCAACGCATCGCGGTCCATCTGCCGCGATTTTGACGCAGCACCTGCTGCAGATGCTGCTGGAAGAAGCGCAGCGTGTGGCCCCACTGCAGCGCGACATTGCTGCGCGCCGCCGCGCCGTGGCCCTCGTCGGCGAAGATCATTAGCTCCAGCGGCACGCCGCGCCGCGTGGCCGTCTCGTGCATCAGCAGGGCCTCGCCCACCGGCACGCGCGGATCGTTGGCGCCCTGGATGATGAGCAGCGGCGCGCGCAATCGGTCTGCATAGGTGGTGGGCGACAGTGCAATCACCGCCTCGCGGTCGGTGGCCGGATCGCCATACTCACTGGCGCGCAAAGCGCGGCGGTACGGCGCGGTGTTCTCGAGGAAGGTCAGCAGGTTGGCGATGCCGACATTGGAGACGCCGGCATCGTAGGCGCCGGCAAAGCGCGTCATCGCCATCAGCGCGGAGTAGCCACCGTAGCTGCCGCCATAGACGCCGACCTTGGGCGCCACGCCGTTCTTCGCGAACGCCTTGCGCACGTGCAGTGCGGCGTCTTCGATGTCGGTGATCACGGCCAGGCGCTTGGCGGCGTTGTCGGCATCGAGCCAGGCGCGGCCGTAGCCGCTGGAGCCGCGCACGTTGGGCTCGACGACGACGAAGCCGGCATCGACGAAGTACTGCCAGATCGGCGAGAAGCCCGGCCGCGACTGCCCCTCCGGCCCGCCGTGGAAGTGCACGATCACCGGACAAGGTGTCGATTGAGCCGAGCATTGCGGCGGCCGGCGCACGAACATCGGGATCGGCGTGCCGTCGCGCGCCGGATAGCTCTCCAGCGTGGCGGGCACGAAGCGGCGCGTGTCGAGCTCGGGCACCGACGGCGTGATCCAGCGCGTGAGCTGGCCGCTGCGCCAGTCGAGCACGGCGCTCGAGCGCGGGCCATCGGGCGGCGAGAAGCCGAGCACGGCGTAGCGGCCGTCGGGCGACACGAACTCCACCGATTCATGATCCAGCCCGCGCGGGAATGGCAGCACCAGCGCTCGCAGCGTGCGCGCGTCGAAGGCGAAGCTGCGCGCGCGGCCATCGGCGTTCAGCGTGGCATACAGGCGCGTGTGGGCATCGTCCAGCTCGAAGCTGCTGAGCTCGAAGCGCTGCTGCGCGCTGCCGCCCACCGCAATGCGCTCGAAGGCCGCGGCCTGCGTGCCCTGCGCACTGTGCCAGCGGTACAGGCGCGTCAGATCCTCGAAGCGGTCGGTGGCGACGAAGTACTCACCGTCGCGCACGCCGAAGCGCATGCGGTACGACTGGCGCTCGCCCTGGCCGAGCAGCGGCTTCAGCGCTTTGCCGCGCAGGCCGTATTCGTACCACTCGGTCTGCCGCGAGCCGACCACGCGCACGAGCAGGGCCCGCTCTTCGCCATCGATCACGCGCGTCTCGGCCAGGCGCCAGAAGCCGGGCAGCTTGGCGATCGCGTCGTCGGGCTCGCCGAGCAGGCGCTGCGTCTGCCGCGTGGCGAGGTCGGTGCGATAGAGCGCGTAGCTGTCCGGCCGCTGGTCGTTGGCCACGTAGTACAGCGCGCTGCCATCGGCGCTGAAGGCCTGGAACTCGCTCTGCACGCGTGGCTTGTGCTGGATCTCGATGAGTGCGCCGCCGTCCACCGGCTGCAGGTACAGCCCCGGGTTCTCTTCGCCCTTGCGATCGCGCTGCAGCACCAGCCAGCGGCCGTCGCGCGTGATGGCGGCGAGCGTCGTGCGGTCCTCGCCGCCCGTCATCTGGCGCGGAAAACTGTTGGGCCCGTCGACACGCCAGACCTGGTCGGTGCCGGTGACGCGCCAGGTGAAGAACAGCGTCTTGCCGTCGGGCGTGAGCTGACCGCCACCCGGCGCGCGCAGGTCGAGCAGCGACTGGATGCGGCGCGACAGCTCGTCGGGCAGCGGCTTGGGGCGAAAGCGCTCGAGCGTCTGCGCGTCGATCGATGTCGCGCCGTG
>VBDL01000698.1 GCA_005884255.1 Betaproteobacteria bacterium
CCGAGCGCAGTTGCTGGAAATTCATCGTTCGATGGCGCTCTTATGAGTTCAGCGCATTATCAAAGCGCTGAAGCTGCGGTGGAACGATGATCGATGCAGATGCTTATGCGTTTTGCGCTTGAATCGGGGGCGCCTCGGGCGGGCAGCGCAGGCCATCGACGACGACGCCGACCGCGCGCGCCACGGCCAGCAGGCGCCGCGCCACCGTGCTGTCGGCCTGCGGCCCATGGTCGGCGAGCGGCGGGTGGTGCGCAGCCCGGCCGTCGCGAAGCAGTCCTTCAGCGTGAACGGCACGCCGTGCAAGGGTCCCCAGGAATGGCCGCGCGCCAGCGCATCGTCGGCCTCGCTGGCGCGCCGAAGCGCCCGCTCGGCGTCCAGCGTGACGATGGCGTTGAGCGCGGGGTTCAGGCGCTCGATGCGGCCGAGCAGCGCATGCAGCAGCTCCGCCGACGACAGCTCGCGCGACGCCAGCGCGCGGGCCAACTCGGTGGCGCTGGCTTCGGCGGGGTGGCTCATCGCGCGCGTTGCAGTGCCGGGCGCTCGGCCAAAGCGCGAGCCGAACAGCAGCGGGCTGGCGCAGGCGAGGTCCACCAGCGTGAAGCCGCCGTGCAGATGCTCGCGCCCATCGAGCCGCGCTTGCAGTGCATCCAGGCAGCGCACGAGCTGCGACAGGCTGTAGTCGGCGGCGGCGCGGCTGCGGTCTTCCGGCTTGTACGACATCGGCGTATCGAGCCCGTGATAGAGGTACTGCATCATGTGACCGCCGAGCTCGACCGAGGCCCAGACCGTCCACGACAGCGCGCCGGCATGCTCCGGGCTGCCCGCGGCCGGCCACAGGTGCCGCGACACGCCGTAGGTCTCGCCCAGATGAAGCAGGATGGCGCCGGACTCGAAGAAGCTGCGCTCGCCGTCGACCAGCGCCGGCACCTTGCCCTGCGGATGCCGCACCAGGTGGCCGGCCGACCGCTGCTCGCCCTGCTTCGCGTCGAGCTCGACGTATTCGTAAGGCAGGCCGAGCTCCTCGAGCGCCCACGACACGCGCGTGCCGGAACTGCGCGGCCAGGAATACAGCTGGATGGCCATGGCAACCTCCTCGAAGGGAAGGCAGCCTACACCCGCCCCGGGCGGGCGTACACCCCTCAGGCTTCCCGGAGGCAGTCGACGATTTTCAGCCGCCCGGCGCGCCACGCCGGAATGAAGCCGCCGACGAAGCCCATGAAGAGCGCGAACACGAGCGTCTGCACCGCGATCGACGGCGTCAGCTTGAACTGGAAGGCGAGCTCGGAGAAGGTCTGGAAGTTGGTGGTCGAGATGTCCACCGTCTGCATGAATGAGGCGGCGACGAGGCCGACCACGCCGCCGGCGAACGACAGCAGCAGCGATTCGAGCAGGAACGCCAGCAGCACCGCGCCGCGGCGGAAACCCAGCGCGCGCAGGGTGCCGATCTCGCCGACGCGCGACGCCACCGCGGCGAACATCGTGATCATCGCGCCCACGATGGCGCCGATCGAGAAGATGGCCGACAGCGCGGTGCCGAGGATGCTGATGAACTTGGCCAGCGCCTCGCTCTGCTCGGCATAGAAGCGGATCTCGCGCTTGGCCTCGACGGTGAGCCGCGGGTCGCTCTCGAGCGTGCTCTTCGCTCGCTCGAAGGCCTCGGCATCGGCCAGGCGGAACACGACGGTGGAGAACGCCATGCGGCGAAAGGCCTGCATCATCTGCTCGGCATCGCCCCAGATCTCCGAGTCGAAGCCGGTGCGGCCCGCGTCGAACACGCCGACCACCGTCCAGTCGCGGCCGGCGAAGCGCAAGGTCTCGCCCAAGGCCGCGCCCTGGAAGCCGCGCGCGATCGCGCGGCCGGTGACGATCTCCGACGAACCGGCGCGGAACATGCGGCCTTCGACGAGCTTCACCTGCGGCCGTAGCTCGAGCCCGATCTCCGAGGTGCCCCGCACCGTGACGTTGCTCGGCTTGCCGCTGCCGCGCTTGGGCAGGTTGTTCAGCACCACCGGCTCCTTGCTGACGAGGCGCCGGCTGAGCGCATCGGTGGCGATGCCGGGCAGCGACTCGACGATCGCCGCCTGAGCACGGTCGACGCCGGAGTTGATCTCGGCGCCGGCGCCCTTGCGCAGCACGATCGCGTTGTCCGGCTGGCCGGTGGCCACCAGTGTCGCGCGAATGCCTTCGCTCATCATCAGCACGGTGGCGAAGACGTAGACGACGAGCGCCATGCCCAGCGCGGTGAGCACGGTGGTCACGCGGCGCACCCACAGGTTGCGCGCGATGTAGCTGAGCGGCACACCCCTCATGATGATGACGGCCCCCAGGCGCTGCGCGCCGCCCCCCGAGGGGGTGAGCACGTCTTGGGGCGGCCCGGCGACGTGCTCATGCCACGTGCCTCAAGCCTTGAACGATGTCGATCTTCGACATGCGCCATGCCGGCCACGCGGCGGCGACGACACCGACCGCAGTCGCCGCGAGCAACTGCAGCACCATCGTCGACGACGACACCTGGAACACCGGGAACAAGGTGCCCACCGCCTTGCGAAAGCCCGCAGCCAGCGGCAGCGTGAGCAGCAG
>VBDL01000699.1 GCA_005884255.1 Betaproteobacteria bacterium
CGCGACGGCGTGCTGCGCGTGAGCAACCTCGTTGCGCGCACCGCCGGCGGCGAGCTGCGCGGCGGCGTCGAGCTCGATCCGAAGCCCGCGCAACCCTTGTGGGCCGCGGACCTGCGCTGGTCCGGCATCGAGCTCGAGCGCTGGCTGAAAGCGCGCAACGTGCGCTCGGCCCAGGCCAAGGCCGGCGGGCCGGCGCCGGGCTATGTCAGTGGGCAGCTCAAGGGCCGCGCGCAACTGCGCGGCCATGGCAGCTCCACCGCGCAGCTGCTGGCGTCGCTCGAGGGCACGGTGAACACCTGGGTGCAGAACGGCCAGATTTCGCACCTGATCGTCGAGGCCATCGGCCTGCGGCTGGCGCAGGTGCTGGGCCTGCTGTTCAGCGGCGACAAGCCGATCGCGATGGACTGCGCGCTGGCGCAGCTGAAGGCTGGCAAAGGCCACATCACGCCGGAGGTGCTGATCATCGACACGCCCAGCGCCAGATCAACTCCGAACCGAAGAAGCTGAGCGCGCTGTCGCTGCGCACGCCGGTGCACGTGGAAGGCACATTCGCGCAGCCCCGTGTGCGGCTGGATGCCAACCCGCTGGCGCTGAAGGTGCTGGGCGCGCTGACCCTGGCGGCCATCAATCCGCTGGCTGCGGTGCTGCCCACCTTCGACACCGGCGACCCGCAGGCGCAGGCGTGCGCGAACGTGCTGCACCGCTGGCGCGGCGACAAGGCGGCGGTACCGCTGCAGTTCGAGCCGCCCGCCGCCGGCCGTGTCGCAACGCCGGCTAGACGTGGCGGCGCCGCCGCTCCACCGAAGGCACCTTCAGCATCTGCCGGTACTTCGTGACCGTGCGCCGCGCGACGGTGAGGCCCTGGCGCGCGAGCTGGCGCGCGATCTCGGCGTCGGACAGCGGATCGGTCGCCTCTTCGCCGTCGATCATGTCCTTGATCACGCCGCGGATCGCGGTGGCCGAGCAGGCGCCGCCGCTGGCGGTGGCCATCGCGCGCGAGAAGAAGTACTTCAGCTCGAACACGCCGGCCGGCGTGGCCATGTACTTGTTGTTCGTCACGCGCGACACGGTGGATTCGTGCAGGCCCACTTCCTCGGCGATCTCGCGCAGGCCCAGCGGCTTCATCGCCAGCGGGCCGTACTCGAGGAAGTGGCGCTGGCGGCGCAGGATGGCCTGCGCCACCGTGAGGATGGTGGAGAAGCGCTGCTCGACGTTGCGCACCGTCCAGCGAGCCTCCTGCAGATGCGCGGCGAGCTCGGAGTGCTTGGCGTCGCGGTGGCGCTGGAACAGCTCGGCATAGACCTGGTTCAGCCGCACGCGCGGAATCACGGCCGGATTGAGCGCCGCCGTCCACTGGCCGCGCACCTTGCGCACGATCACGTCGGGCGTCACGAAGTGCACGTCGGCAGCGCCGAAGCGCCAGCCGGGCCGCGGGTCGAAGTGGCGGATGCGCGCGCACACCGCCTCGACGACCGCCGGCGCGCAGTTGAGCGCCTTGGCCAGCCCCGCCACGTCGTGCTGCGCCAGGCGGTCCAGGTGCTCGGTGACGATGTGCCGCGCCAGCTCGCGCTCGGTCTCGTCCTCGATCACCGGCAGCTGCAGGCGCAGGCAGTCGGACACGCTGCACGCGGCAATGCCCGGCGGGTCGAGCGACTGCACGAGCTTCAGCGCGGTGCTCATCTCGCAGTCCTCGACGGCAGGCTCCAGCTCGCTCATCGCGGCCAGCTCATCGAGGCTGGTGCGCAGGTAGCCGTCGTCATCGAGCGACTCGATGATGGCGCCCACCAGCACGCGGTCGCGATCGGACAGCGGCAGCACATTCACTTGGCTATACAAGTACTCGCGCAGGCTCACGTCCGCGGCCACCATCTCCATCATCGCGGCGTCGCCATCGCCGCCGCCGCTGCTGCTCATCGAACTGCGCGCCGGCGCCTGCTGCCAGCTGTCGCGCTCCCAGGTGTCGGCCGCCATATCGCTCGCGGATGGCGGCTCAACGGGCACCGTCTCGGCCGGCGGCGACAGCGCACCGGCACCGACGGCTTCGCTGCCAGTGCCCGCGCTGTCGCCCGGCGCGCTGTCATCGTGTTCGAGGAAGGGGTTCTTGCCCATCGCCTCTTGCACTTCCTGCGCGAAGTCCAGCGACGAAAGCTGCAGCAGCCGCACCGCGTGCTGCAGGCGCGGTGTCAGCGCCTGGTGCTGGCGATGTTCGAGGCGAGTGGTCGGGGCGGTGGCGTTCATGCAATTCTCTTGAAGGCGGTGCCAAACGGCTGCGACCCGGTTGACGCAGGCCGCTGCCGTGCACAGCGGAGCGTGCGCCGCGGGGGCGCCCTGATTGCTGGGGGAACGCAACACCCGTGCCGGCACGCCGTGTGCTCCCTGCTGTGCGCCCCGCCAAGCCGCGTGTACACGGCCT
>VBDL01000706.1 GCA_005884255.1 Betaproteobacteria bacterium
TGCTGTCGCACCCGGCGCATTGGATCGCGCTCGGCTTCGGCAGCGGGCTGTCGCCCAAGGCGCCGGGCACGGTGGGCACGTTGTGGGCGTGGCTCATGTTCCTGCTGCTCGACCGCTGGCTCCACGGCGCGGCGTGGGGGCTGGCGATCGCTGTCGCGTTCGTCGTCGGCTGCTGGGCCTGCACGCTCACCGCGCGGCACTTGAGGGTGGCCGATCCCAGCGCCATCGTGTGGGACGAGGTGATCGCCTTCTGGATCGTGCTGTGGCTGGTGATGCCCACCGGCTGGCTCGGCCAGACGATCGCCTTCGCGCTGTTCCGCCTGTTCGACGCGGTCAAGGTGGGTCCCGTCGGCTGGGCCGATCGCCTGTTCAAGCCGCGCCCGGGCGAGGAAATCGGCTGGCGCCAAGGCTTCGGCATCATCTTCGACGACCTGGTGGCGGCGCTGTGCACGCTGGTCGTCATCGCGCTGTGGAGGGGCCTGTGAGCGCCCCCGCACGGCCGCTCCGAAGGGGGCGCGACATCCCTCTCGGAGGGACCCCGCGCAGCGGGAGGGTGCTCCAATGAGTCAGGATCTCGCGCTGTTCGAAACCCAGGTGCGCGAGCTGGGCGACGCGCTGCGCGCGCGGGGCCTGCTGCTGGCCAGCGCCGAGTCATGCACCGGCGGCCTGATCGCCGCCGCCTGCACCGCGCTGGCCGGCTCCAGCGACTGGTTCGACGCCGGCTTCGTGACCTACAGCAATGCTGCGAAGAGCGCGCAGCTCGGCGTGTCCGCGGCGCTGATCGATGCACATGGTGCGCTCAGCGACGAGGTGGTGCGCGCGATGGCCGAGGGCGCGCTGGCACGTTCGCAGGCCGGTGTCGTCGTCGCCGTCACCGGCATCGCGGGCCCAAGCGGCGGCTCCGCGACCAAGCCGGTGGGTACCGTGTGGCTCGCATGGGCGCTGCGCGGTGGCGAGTTGCATAGCGAGCGGTTGCAGCTCGCCGGCGACCGCACTGCGGTGCGCGTGCAGACCGTGCAGCGCGCGTTGCAGCGCGCGCGGGAATTGCTCTAGCGTTCGCTGGCGATGGCGCCCTGCGCCTCGTCGACCCAGGCCTCGAAGGCCTCGGCCGGCAGCGGCCGCGCGAAGCGGTAGCCCTGCAGCAAACGGCAGCCGTTGGCGAGCAGCAGATCGCGCTGCAGGTTGGTTTCCACGCCCTCGCCGACGATCTGGAAGTCCAGTGCCTGCCCGAGGCGGATGATGGCCTGCACCACCGCTATGTCGTCGCTGTCGGAGCCGAGGTCGCGCACGAAGCTGCGGTCGATCTTCACCTTCTCGGGGTGCAGGCGCTTGAGGTACGCCAGCGATGAGTAGCCGGTGCCGAAGTCGTCGACGGCCAGCGCCACGCCGAGCTCGCGCAGCGCGGCCACCGTGCGCTGCGTGGCCTCGGTGTCGCTCATCAGCGTGCTTTCGGTGATCTCCAGTTCCAGCTCGCCCGGGCCGATGGCGTGCTCGCGCAGCACGCGTTGCACCGTCTCGAGCAGGCGCTGGTCGCGGAATTGCAGCGCCGATACGTTGACCGCGACGCGCCCCGGGTGGCGGCCGGCGGCCTTCCAGCGTGCCAGCTGCGCGCAGGCTGCATCGAGCGTCCACGCGCCGAGCTCGCGGATCAGCCCGCTCTCCTCGGCCACGCCGATGAAGGCATCGGGCATCAGCAAGCCGCGCTGCGGGTGGCGCCAGCGCACCAGCGCCTCGCACCCATGCAAGCGGCCCGACGGCGCCTCCACCACCGGCTGGTAGTGCAGCACCAGTTCGTTGTGCGCCACCGCCTGCGCCAGCTCGCGCTCGAGGTCGACGCGCGCCACCATCGCCTCGTTCAGCTCGGCATGGAAGAAGCTGTAGCGCGCGCGGCCCAGCTGCTTGGACTTGTACATCGCCAGATCCGCATGGCGCACCAGCGTGTCGAAATCCTCGCCGTCGCGCGGGTACAGCGCGACGCCGATGCTGGCCGACACCTGCGCCTCCTGGGCGCCGGCGCGATCGAGCATGATGTCGGGCAGCGCGCGGCCGTGCGCGGCGGCGGCCGCGTTGTGCCCAATCGGCAGCGGCGTCTCGATGACGCGCAGCAGCCGATCGGCGGTGCTGGCCACCAGGTCCCAGGGGTCGGCGTCGCGCAGCAGCACGAGGAACTCGTCACCGCTGTGGCGACACACGAGGTCCGACTGGCGCAACGCCTGCAGCAGGCGCTGGCTGGTGCCCAGCAGCAACTCGTCGCCCACCGCATGGCCCAGCGCGTCGTTGACGTTCTTGAAGCGATCCAAGTCGATGAACAACATGGCCATCGAGCGCTTGTTGCGCTTGGCCACCGCCGATTCGTGCTGGAACAGCTCGCGGAACAGCGTGCGGTTGGGCAGGCCGGTGAGATGGTCGTACATCGCCATCTTGCGCAGCTGCGCGTTCTTGCGCTCCAGCTCCTCGAACAGGCCATCGATGCGCGCGCGCACCTCGTTCAGGTGCTGGCCGAGCTGGCCCAGCTCGTCGCGCCGCCGCCAGGCGAGCGGCGGGCTCGGCGTGCGCGCGGCGATGGCGCTGGCCTGGTCCTTCAACTTGGCGATCGGGCGCAGCAGCCGCAACGACAGCACGCCCAGCAGCACCGCGATGCCGAACAGCGCCTGCACCAGCACCAGCCACAGCACGGTGCTGCGCCGGTCGACCAGCAGGCGCTCGATCTCGCCATCGTCGAACCACACGCGCAGGCGGCCGATGGCCTTGCCGTCCTGCAGGATCGGCGTGTCGCGCTGCGCCATGCGCACGCTCTCGGCGCAGCGCCGTGACGACACCGCCAGCGGCCGCGGCCCGGGGTTCAGTTCCGCCACCTCGGCGCCGCACACGTTGTTCTCGCGCAGCAAGGTATCGACCCCCTGGCGCAGCGCCGCCTCGTTGACGGTCCACAGCGGCTCCGCCAGCACGTCGGCGCCGAGCAGCATCACCGCGTCGCGATTGCGCTGCACCAGCGGTTCGTGCGTGCGCCGCGCAATGCGCTGGTCCAGCGCGAGCAGCCCCAGTGCCGGCACCAGCACGCCGAGCACGATGGCCAGCAGCACCGTGTTGCGGATCGACAGCGATAGCTTCGGAGGGGACATCGGACGGGCGGCCATCCGCGGGTGGGGCGGATGCGCCGCATTGTGCATGCGCTAGGCTCGCGTCATGGACATTCTGCTCGCCGGCAGCTTCGATGCGGCCGAGGAAGATCAGTGGCGACAGCTGCTTGGCGAGGCGCTGGCCGGGCACCGGCTGCTGCAGTCGCCCGACGCCGCGCAGCGCGCCGGCATCGAGGTTGCCGTCGTCGCCAATCCGCCGCCGGGCAGCCTGCAGGGGTTGCCGCGGCTGAGGCTGATCCAGTCGCTGTGGGCGGGGGTCGACCGCCTGCTCGGCGACCCGACGCTGCCGCGCGACGTGCCTGTGTCGCTGCACCGGCGCTTCTTCGACTATGCCCGACAGCAGCGCGAGGGCCGCTGGCATGCGCTCGCGCAGCGGCGCGCCGACGAGGTGGCCGTGGCGGTGCTGGGCCTGGGCCAGATCGGCAGCGCCGTGGCGCGGCGGCTCGCTGCCAACGGCTATGCGGTGAGTGGCTGGAGTGCGCGGCAGGCGCACATCGATGGCCTGCGCTGCCTGCACGGCGAGGCCACGCTGCCTGCGCTGCTCGGCGAGGTGGACATCGTCGTCAACCTGCTGCCGCTGACCGATGCCACACGCGGCCTCTTCAACACGCAGCGCTTCGCACGGATGCGCCGCGGCGCCACGCTGGTGAACCTGGCGCGCGGCGCGCATGTGGTCGAAGCCGACCTGCTGGCCGCGCTCGACGCCGGTCACATCGGCCATGCGGTGCTCGACGTGTTCGCGCAGGAGCCGCTGGCGGCCGACCACGCGTTCTGGCGCCACGCGCGCGTGACGGTCCTGCCGCACGTGGCCGCGCTCACCGATGCGCGCAGCGCTGCGCGCTTGGCGGCGCAGAACATCGAGGCGCTGCGCGACGGGCGGCCGCTGCAGCACCTGGTGGATCGCTCGCGCGGCTATTGAACTCAGGCTTCGAGGGCCAGATGCAGCGGGGTGGCCGGCGCACGTGTGCTGGCCGGCGCTGACGCGGCGGTGTGCTGCATCACCAGCAGCATCAGGCGTTTCAGCCCGCCCCAGGCGTCGCCCGGCCAACCGGGGTGGCGCAGGCCTTTGACCAGGCCATCGCAGATCGATGCGGCCTCCACCCAATGCGCCAGCGTGTGGTCGGCCAGTCGCGGCACCAGGCGCTCGTAAAGCCGCTCCTTGACGCCCCACACGCGCGCCTGGCGCAGCGCCATCGGCAGCGGACCGCGTCCTTCACGCGCTTGAGCGCGCGGATGTCCTCGGCCAGGGTCCAGTGCACGAGCACCGGCGCCTCGCCCTCGGCGGCCAGGCCGTCGAGCATGCGCAGCGCGCGGCCGACCTGGCCGGCGAGCACGGCTTCGCTCAACTTGAACACGTCGTAGCGCGCGACGTTGAGCACCGCCGCCTCCACCTGCTCGAAGCTCAAGGGGCCTTGCGGGTACAGCAGCGCCAGCTTGCTGATCTCCTGATGCGCGGCGAGCAGGTTGCCCTCGACGCGGTCGGCGAAGAAGGCCAGCGTGCGCACGCCTTCGTCGCCCTCGGCGACGCGCTGCCCCTGGGCCTTGAGTCGCTGCGCGATCCACTGCGGCAGCGCGCGCCGCTCCACCGGCTCGACGCGCAAGGTGATGCCGGCGCCCTCGAGCGCGCCGAACCAGCCGCTGCCCTGCTGCTGGCGATCGAGCCGCGGCAGCGTGATCAACGTGACGACATCGGGCGACAGCTGATCGCAGTAGCGCTGCAGCGCCTGCGAGCCTTCCTTGCCCGGCTTGCCCGACGGGATGCGGATCTCGATCAGTTGCTTGTCGGCGAACAGGCTCAGCGCCTGCGACGCGCCGAGCAGGCCGCTCCAGTCGAAGTGCGCGCCGGACACCGTGTAGACCTTGCGCTCGCTGTGGCCGGCCTCGCGCGCCGCGCGGCGGATCGCATCGCCGGCCTCTTGCGCGAGCAGCGGCTCGTCGCCGTGAATCGTGTACAGCGGCTTCATGCCGCGCGACAGATGCGCGTCGAGCTGATCGGGGCGGATTTGGGTCACGAG
>VBDL01000701.1 GCA_005884255.1 Betaproteobacteria bacterium
GGCGCTGTGCTGCTGCTGCTGGTGTTCATGTTCCCGCAAGGGTTGGCGCCGCTGCTCGAGCGCGCCACCGAATGGCTGTCGCGCGTCGGCCTGGGCGAGAAGAAGGAGAGGGCCCATGGCCGCTGAGCAAGCCATTCTTCGCATCGAAGGCCTGAGGAAGAGTTACGGCGCGGTCGCCGCGCTGCAGGGCGTGGACATCGAGGTCCGCAAGGGCGAGGTCTGCGGCTTGATCGGGCCTAACGGCTCGGGCAAATCGACCCTGTTCGATTGCTGCACCGGCCTGCAGACCAGCGACGCCGGGCGCGTGCTGCTCAAGGGCATGGACATCACCGGCTGGAGCATGAACCGCATCGCCCGCGAGGGGCGCCTGCTGCGCAGCTTCCAGAAGACGGTGGTCTTCCAGAGCATGAACTGCGAAGACAACCTGGTGCTGGCCGGCCAGATGTTCACGTTCCCGAGCCTGCTCTCGACGTTCTGGCAGGGCCCGGCCGCGCGCCGCCGCCTCAAGCGCCTGAAGGAGCGCGCGGCCGAGCTGATCCACATCGCAGGCCTGGAGCGCGTGAAGCACCTGCCCGCGGGCAATCTTTCCGGCGGCCAGCAGAAGCTGCTGCAGTTCGCGTCGATGCTGATGCCCGAGCCCGAGCTGGTGATGCTCGACGAGCCGCTGGCCGGCATCAACCCGATCCTCATCGAGAAGGTGATCCAGAGCATCGAGGCGGCGAACAGGCAGTTCGGCATCACCTTCGTCGTCATCGAGCACAACACCGACGTGCTGATGAACCTGAGCCATCGCGTCGTCGTGCTGCACCAGGGCATGAAGCTGGCCGACGACACGCCCGAAGCGATCGTGCGCAACCCTCAAGTCGTGGAGGCCTACCTTGGCGGCTGAACCCATGGAACTCGACATCAAGGACCTGCGGGCCGGCTACGGGCACCTGGAGATCCTGCACGGCGTGAGCCTGAGCATCCGGCACGGCGAGTTCGTCGCGCTGCTGGGGCCCAACGGCGCGGGCAAGTCGACGCTGCTGAAGACGCTGTTCGGCATGACGACGCACAAGGGCGGCACGATCCGCTGGAAGGGCCGTGAGATCGCCGGCGGCAAGCCAATGAGCTTCCTGCGCGAGGGCTTCGCCTACGTGCCGCAGGGCCGCTGCAACTTCCCGGTGATGACGGTCGACGAGAACCTGGAGATGGCCGCCTACACCATCAAGGACGGCGACATCAAGGGCGAGCGCGAGTACGTCTACGACCTCTTCCCCATCCTGCGCAAGCGGCGCAACGAGTTCGCCGGGAACATGTCCGGCGGCGAGCAGCAGCTGCTGGAGATGGCGATGGCGGTGCTGCGCCGCCCTCGCCGCAGGCGATCACCCTGGTCTTCAACGAGCTCAAGCGCCTGCACCAGGGCGGCCGCACCGTGCTGCTGGTCGAGCAGAACACGCGCAAGGCGGTCGAGACGGCCGAACGCGCGGTGGTGCTGCGCCTGGGCAAGGTCATCTGGGACAGCCCCGTCGATCAGGTGAGCCATGCCGACCTGGGCGAGCTGTTCATGACGGGCCGCCTGCAGGAGCGCGACCCCGACAAGGCATCGCTGACGTGACAGCGCGGGCCATCCACCCATTGCGAAGGAATTCGAGATCATGAAACTGGCATTCGACACCGGTGGCACCTTCACCGACTTCGCC
>VBDL01000700.1 GCA_005884255.1 Betaproteobacteria bacterium
TCTCCGAGCGCTGGTACTCCAGCTCCAGCGGATAAATGCCCTGCCAGGCCTTGCGGTACTCGCTGATGATCACGTCTACCAGGCGCAGGATCACGCGCTGCTCGGTGGGCGAGAAGTCGCGGCCCTCGATGCGCGTGTGGTACTTGCCGGCGCCGCCGAACAGCGCGTCGATCACCGCGAACACCAGGTTCGGGTCACAGACGATCAGCCCCGAGCCGCGCAGCGGGCGCACCGAAGCGATGTTGAAGTTGGTCGGCACCACGATCTCGCGCAGGAAGGCGCTGTACTTCTGCACCTTGATGCCGCCGATCGAGACTTCCGGGCTCTTGCGGATGAAGTTGAACAGGCCGATGCGGATGTTCCGCGCGAAGCGCTCGTTGATGATCTCCATCGTGGGCATGCGCCCACGCACGATGCGCTCCTGGCTGGCCAGGTCGTAGTTGCGTATCGCCCCCTCGGGCGTCTCCTCCTGCTCGAGCTTCTGGCTTTCGCCGGTGATGCCCTGCAGCAGGGCATCGACTTCGTCTTGCGAGAGGATGATCGGGTTGTAGACCTCGGGTTTCTTCAGCGCCTTCTTCTTCACCGCGCTGGCGGCGGCGCTGGCGGGCGTGGCGACCTTGGCGGCGCTGGCCGTGTCCGCTGCGGCACTGGCGGTGGCCGCCGGCTTGGCGGCCGGGGCCTCGTCGTTCGGGAATTCGATGCCCAGGCCGCGCGCCGCTTCACGGCGGATCTCGGCGGCCAGCTTGACCTTGCCCTCACGGTCCAGCAGGTCCTGCGAGGTCTTGGCGGCCAGCGCCATCAGGATGTTGTTGCGCACCGCGGGCAGGTAGGCCTTCAGCTGGTCGGCAACCTTGGGGTCGTCGAGCTCCAGCGTGATGCCGATCTGCGCATAGCGCTCGGCCTCGCGGTCGGAGAGGTTCACCGTGAACATGTCCATCGGCACGAAGGTCGGCACGCCGTGCTTGTCGTCCTTGTGCTCGGACTTCTGCGACAGCTCGCTGGCCTCACTCTCTTCCTCGGCGGCCAGCGCGGCGGCGCGCTTCTTCATCCACCACAGCGCCCCACCGCCGCCGAGCACGGCAAGCAGCAGCGCGGTGGCCGCGACGATGACGAGCAGCTTCTTCTTGCCCAGCCTCTTCTTGGTGGGCGCTTCGACGGCATCGGCGACTGCGGCTTTGGCAGCGGGTGCGGCAGCGGACGCGGCAGACATGCGGGCTCCTGAGTTTGCGTTCAAGCACGCCGGGTCAAGCCGGGTGCCGGATGAAGCAAATTATTGAGAGCCGGCCCTCGCTGCGAAGCCGGGAAAAGCGGGGTGTTTCAACCCCTCACAACCGGGCGCCGTCAGCTCAGGCGTAGAGGTCGAGGCCGCCGGCGCGTACGTTGCGGCGCACAGGGACGCTCGGCACCGCGGCTTCTGTGGCGGCCGTGCGTCGCGAACCTGCGATACGCGTGTCGCGCTTATCGCCATGTTCGCCGCGCTGCTGGCGCGCCGACTGCTGGAACACGCCGCCACCGGCCAGCGTGAGGCCGGCGTCGCGCAGCGCGGCCGCCAGGTCGGGCAGGCTCGCCTCGATGGCCGAGCGCGTGGCCGCCTTCTCGGCGCTGAAGTCGATGTGAGCCTGCGCGGCCACCACCTCGATGCGCACGGCGATCGGGCCGGTCTCGGCCGGGTTCAGGTGCAGTTGCGCCTCGTGCACGCCGTCGCGCGCGAGGATGCTCACCTGCGCGGCGATGGCCGGCGCGAATTCATCGGAGTGCGTGTGGGCGGCGATGCTCGCGGTCACCGGTGCCGCTTCGGCGTGGGCGGGCGCGGCCGGGGCTGCTGCGGCCTGCACCGCAGGCGCTTGCGGCAGCGCCGTCGTGCTCGGCTCTGCAAGCTTCTGCGCCAGGTCGGGCACGGCGTTCTTGTCGTGTGCCGGCGACAGCGGTGCGTCCTGCGTGCGCGTCGCGAGGGCGGGGGCGAAGCCGCTGGCGGAACACTCCGGTCGCGCCCGTGAGTCATCTTTCGCACCGGCAATGGCGGCATCGGCGTTGGCCGCGGCCAGCGGAAGGCGCTGGGCAGCGGCCTGGCCGGTGGCTTCTGCGTCGGCGTCCCCGGCCTGCTCGGGCACGAGGCCGCCGGCGGCTGGCGGCGGGGCAGCCGGCCGGTTCAGCGTGGCGATCCACGCGCTCAGATCCGCGGCAGCGTTCGCGACCGGTGCGTGCTCGTCCTGTGCGATGTGCTCGTCGTCGGTCGCAGCCGCGTCGCTCTTCTTCGCGTCTTGCGTGCCCGCTTCGCTCTTCTTTGGGGCCTTGCCGGCGCCGCGCGAGGCCGGCTCGCGTGCGCGCGTCGGCTGGGCCTGCGGTGATTGAGCAGCGTCATCGGCAGCCTTGTCGTCCGTCTTCTCGGCCGGCGCTTCCTCACGCTTCGCCGGCGCGTCCTGCGTATGCCGGCTCAGCTCCTTCGCGAAGTGGCCGGGCTGGGCTTGCGGCGCGGCGGTCGCGCTCGGCGCGACCGTGGGCGTCGCCACCGCCAGCGGAGACATC
>VBDL01000703.1 GCA_005884255.1 Betaproteobacteria bacterium
TGATGCAGCTGCAGGCCCGTGGCTTCGTCGAGGTCCGCTCGCGAAGGGGATGGTATGTGGTGGAGCCGTCGTTCGAGGAAGCGCGAGAAACCTACGCCGCGAGGCGCGTCATCGAGCCGGGCATGCTGCGCGATGCCGGTACACCGCTACAGGCGGCCATCCGCAAGCTTCGCCAGCATGTGGCCGATGAGCGAAAGGCCGTCGCGTCGGCCAACGCGGCCACACGCAGCGTGCTCTTGGCGGACTTCCACGTCTGCCTTGCCGAGTGCCTCGGAAACCGCTTCCTGACCGCCATGATGATCGACCTCTCCGCCAAGACCACCCTGGTGTCGGCGCTGTACCAATCGCAGACCCAGGCCCGCGATTCCAGCGACGATCACGCAGCGATCGTTGCCGCTTTGGCCGAAGGCGACACGGCGAAGGCCGAGAAGCTCATGCGGGCACACATCGACACGCTCGCTGCGCGGCTCGACGAGACGCTGGCGAATTCCGGCACATCGCGAGATCGCGTCCGCGCAGCGCTTACGCCGACTGCCGCGTGATGACCGTCAGCCACGTCGAAGGACATCCATGATGGACATCGCCCTCCCGCCCGATCCGCCGTTTCGCGCGATCACCGACCTGATCCGCGAGCACGCCCGCGCTCGGCCCGCGCAGCCGGCCTTGCTGGCCGGTGACGCTCGCCTCAGCTATGCCGAGCTCGATGCGCTGATGGATCGCGTCGCGGCTTCGCTGCAGCGCGATGGCCTGAAGCCCGGCGACGCGATCGCCACTTGCGCGCACACCTCGCCCCGCTACGCGGCCGTGTTCCTGGGCGCGCTGCGTGCCGGCGCGGTAGTGGCGCCGCTGGCGCCGTCGGTCACCGCGACCAGCTTCGCGTCGATGCTGAGCGATGCGCAGGCGCGGTGGCTGTTCGTCGACGGCGCCGCCAACGACCTGCTGCCCGCTGCGGACGACACGTTGTGCCGCATCGCGCTGGACACGAAGACGCCTGGCCTGCCCTTCGAGCAGTGGCTCGCCCCGCACCCATTGCACTCGAGCCACGTAGGGGCCGGTACCATCCGCGCACACCATTGAGAACTTGGCGAGCGGGTGCCTGCTGCAGCACACCGGCACGCCGCGCATTGCAGTACGGAGCGGAAGACAGTGCAGCGATTTGCCAGCGAGATCACCGAGTTGCGCGAGCTCGGGTTTGCAGAAGGCCTTCCCATTGAAGCGAATGATCATGCGCGCGGCATCGTGGTTCGCCTCGAGTCAGGTCGCATCGGAGTTGCCGTGGAGTTCTGCGCCGGCGAAGGCACGCCACGGTATGCCATGAAGCCGCTGGTTCGCGACATCTGCGACAGGTCGGATATGGCAACCGACATCTGGAGCGACATCGTTCAGGGCATTCGCCGGCGCGCGCCGCTGCCCGACGACGAGTGAGAGACAGCCTTGCCCGCGGGGCACTGCCCGGCTCAAACGCGAAACTGCTTGGCCGCAAACGCCCACGCCATGCGCGATGCATCTGGCCCCTGCCCGTCGCTGAACGGCTGCGTCGCCGCGCCGCCGCTCCACGCGTGATCAAGTTGTTCCACTTCGACCAGCGTGGCCACCGTGCTCCCCCTGCGTTTGAAGTCGGTTACTGTCATCGCGTAGCGCTTGCCGCGCTGCACTCTGCGGCCCTTGCTCACACGCGCGCCGGCCGCGTCGGCCCACACCTGCGCGGCAGCATGGCCGTTGTTGGCCGACACCACCCGGTCGACACCGCCGTGGATCACCATCAACGGTGGCCATGACGAGGCCATCGACACCGGCGTGGCCATCAGCGGCATCGTGGCGCGGTGGCCGTGCATCGCGCTGAGAGCCGACACGGTGGAGTGCGCTGTGCCGGGAGGGATGCCCGAATGCATCACCACGGCCTTGAAGCGCATGGGGTACCGTGTGACCAGCAGCGCCGCCATGCTGGCCCCGGCCGAGAGTCCCGCCACCGCAATGCGCGCGCGGTCCACCGGGTACAGCAGGCACACCTGGTCGATGGCCTTGATGATCAGGGCCGCCTCGCCGTAGGCACGGCCTGACGTGGTGTCGAACCAGTTCCAGCAACCTTGTGGATTGGCCAAGCGGCCCTGCTCTGGGTAGAGCACGAGGAAGCGCTCGCGCTCCGCGATGCGGTTCATGCGCGTACTCGTCGCAAAGCTCTTCGCGTCCTGCCCGCAGCCGTGCAGCATCACCATCAGCGGCAGCCGCTCGCCGAACCCTATGTCGGGGGGGCGATAGAGCCGAAAGCGGCGGACCCCCGTCGGGCCCATGGCCATGCCGGGAATCCAGTCCCCCGCGCCGGGCGGTGGCCTGCGTTTGTCGACCGTTGGTTTGACGGCTCGGCCAACGGCACGGTTGCCGGCACGCAAGGTCTCGTGGGTGATCGCCACAAAGCTGCGTTCGAATGTTTTGGCCCACGCGCGGGCGTGTATTCGCTTTGCCATTCGAGGCATTCTGCGGGCCACCCTTCTACACCCACCATTTGACAAGGCCTTCGATTTGCACCTCCGTTATGCCGCCTGTTGCGGGCTCAAGCATCGATCCAGCCGTTCCGCGCCACCTATTCCGATGTGAACCTTACGGCATCGATCGGCCTCATGCGACCGCGCGGCGCGCATGCGCATGCGCGTGACGAACGCCTCGACTTGCTGCTCATCGAGCTGCTTGCCCGCCCTCGGGCCGCGCGTGATCAAAGCGCGATCCGCCCGTGCGGATGAGTGCTACTCACGCCGCCATCTACCGCGTAGCACTGACCGTCGACGAACGAACTGTCGTCGCTGGCCAGGAATGCGGCCATGGCAGCGATCTCTTCGGGGCGCCCCGCACGCTTCATCGGCGTCATGTGGCCGATGCGCGCCTCGATCCCGCGCTCGCGCGCCTGCTCGAAGACCTTGCGCGTCATCTGCGTCTCGACCAGCCCAGGCAGGATCGCGTTGACACG
>VBDL01000033.1:0-474 GCA_005884255.1 Betaproteobacteria bacterium
AGCAGCGCGGTGCGATCGAGGTTCTCGCGCAGCGTGACGGCGAAGCCCGATTGCTGCAGCGACTTTGCGATCAGCCGCGCGTCATTGACCGGGTTGTCCAGCGGGTCGTTGCGGTACGCCGCGTTGCCGATGACGAGTGCGATGCGCTCCTCGGTGACCGCGACGCCGCGCATGCCAGCCGCGGCGCAGGCTGCGCTGAGCGCCCACAGCAGCAACGCGAGGCAGCGTTTCATGCGACCTCCGCTTCGATGAGCAGCGCCGCGAACGACGCGGGCGGCGGCAGCGCATCAAAGCGCAGCAGAGCGCCTTCCGTGTCGCCGCACCACCAACTGCTACCCGCCTCGGACACGCCGACCTCTTGCGCGGCCGCCACCTCGCGCAGCGCCTGCTCGAGATCGTCGGCGCTGAAGCTCACGTCGAGCACCCGGCGAGCCACCGCATCGATGGCGGCGTACCAGCTCGCGTCCGCCCGTG
>VBDL01000033.1:518-18577 GCA_005884255.1 Betaproteobacteria bacterium
GCCGGTCCACGCGCTCGCATCGATGATGCCGGGCGCCACGCAGAAGCGCCGCACCGGCGCGACGAGGTAGACATCGAGCCAGCGTGCGCCGAGCTCGTCGCGCGCCGCGGCGAGGCCCGCTTGCAGCCACGCGTCCCACGGGCCGATGAAGCTGGCCGGTAGGCGGCGCGAGGCGAAGTCGCCCAGGTTCGGCAGCTTGCCGAACCAGCCCGGTGTCATGTGAGCACCCTCCTGCTGCGCAGGGTCCCTCCGGGAGGGACGGCGCGCCTCCTTCGGAGCGGCCGTGCGGCGGCGCTTACAAGCGCTTCGGACATTGAAATTGCTCCAGCGCCTGGCGCAGCAGCGGGTGCGGCGTGCTCGTGCTGCGTACCTCGAAGCGCGCCTTGCGGCCTTCGACGTCGAAGCTCAGCAGCACGCGATCGGGTGACGCGCCGGGCTCGATGCGCACGCGGTCGAGCAGGCGGAACAGCGCCCAGGGGCCCTGGAAGTCGTAACCGGCGCTGCTGCCCGGCGTGACCTGCAGGTGCACGCGGCTGGCATCGCCGGCGCCGGGCCAGGTCAGCGCTTGCGCGGCCTTGAGGTCACGCTTGAAGCTCAAGCGCTGCCCGTCGACATCGAGCAGGAATTCGCCGATGCCGGTGTCCATGTCGAGCAGACGGAACTCGAGCCGGAACCCGAGCTGCCGCCCGCCGTCGCGGAAATAGACGTCGTGGATCGCACGTGCCTGCGCGAAGGCCTGCAATGCTTCGCCGCGCGCCGCGGCCTCGGCATAGGGCTGCAGCCGCCGCTGGTAGAAGCCATCGAGCAGGCCGCCCGCGCCGAACAGCTTCACGAACTCGGCGCGCGAGATTTCCTCGCTGCCGTTGCGCTGCAGCGGATAGCGCCCGGCGATGGCGCGGGCGCAGGCCGGTGCGATGTCGCTGGCCAGCTCGCGGGCCAGCGGCTCGCGCAGCACGGCGAACACCTGGGTTGACGCGGTGGCCGCCAGCTGGCCGAGCATCGCGTGCAGCGGCTCCGGCGCACGCTGCGCAAACGCGGCCAGCTCACGCGGCACGTCGCTGGCCGGTGGCATGGCCTTGCGCAGCACCGCATCGTCCACCGCCGTCAGGTGCGACGACAGCTTGCCGAGCAGCGCCTGCGCCTCGTCGGCCGGCGACGGCTGGCCCTCGACGAAGCGGCGCAGCGCGTCGAAGCGCTCGGCCCCCGGCACGTCGACCGAGACCTCGCGCACCACGCCGTGCAGCAGCGCGGTGAGCGGCGAATCGGGGCGTGCGAGCAGCTGCGCCAGCTCGGCGGTGGCGGGCAGTGTGGCGGTGGGCACCAGGCGCAGATCGACGACGAAGCCTTGCCACAGGCGCGCGTAGTCGGCCCGATACAGACGCAGCACCTCGTCGGCCAGTGCCGCGGGTGCGGCCGCGGCATCGGCGCGGCCGAGCACCCAGCTCTGCTCGCCGGCGAACTGGCGCAGCACGGCTTGCGTGCGCTGCGGCAGCGACTGCTGGTAGACGGCACGCGAATACAGCGCCGGCACGCCTTGCGACAGCGGCTGGCCGCTGGCGCGCGCGAACACGCGGCGCGCGGCGCTGCCGCCGGCGGACTCGACGCTGAACTCGGCCGCGTCGCTGCCGAGCTCGATCTGCCTGAGCCGGCTGTAGGCGCGCTGCGCCAGCGGCACGCTGTCGACGGTGCGCCGCGCGTCGGCGATCAGCTGCGCATCGGCCTGCGACGGTGCACCGACCTCGCCGCTCTTGAGCAATTCATCGAGATGCCGGCGCAGCGCGCCGAGCTCGGCCGCGCTGGTGCCCGGCGGCAAGGTCGCGTCCCAATCGGAGACCAGCGCGGCGCGCAGCGCGGCGGCATCGAAGTTGCGCCCGGCGAACAGCATCAGGTAGGACTTCAGCGTCTCGTAGATCAGCTCGACATGCGCCTGGCCGCCGCTGCGCAGCCGCTCTTCCAGGCGCGCCGCGATGCGCGGCAGAAGACCTTGCTTGAGCAGGCGCTGGTAGGCGTCCTGCGCGGCGGTGGCGAGCATGTCGTGGCGATCGAGGCCGGCATCGAAGCGGCGCGTCGAGCCGGCTTCGCCCAGGGTCTGCAGCGATTGCAGCGTGGGCAGCAACGCCGGCAGATCGGTGGTCGCGGTGCTCTTCGCCGCGGCGACGGCGCTCTCGAGCGCCGGCACGCGCGCGGCCATCGCGCTGATGCCGGCGCGCGCGTCTTCGTAGGCGCGCCAGCCGAACAGCGCTGCCGCCACCGCGGCGCCACCGAACGCGCCCACCGCGCCCCATTGCAGCAGCGCGCGGCGGCGTTGCCAGCGCAAATCGGTGCCGGCGAGGCCCGACTCGGCGAACACCACGTCGCGCAGCAAGCGCGTGACGAAGAAGGTCTTGCCGCTCGGGCGCGCCGGTGGCAGCAGCCGGCCCGAAAGCCCCAGCGCGCGCGCCAGCCCGCCGAGCGCGCGATCCATCGGCGTGCCTTCCTGCGTGGCGCTGGTGAAGTACACGCCGCGCACCAGCGCCGGTGCGGCGCCGGGCGTGTCGGCCAATGCCTGCCGCAGGAACTCGTACAGCGTCTCGCGCAGCAGCCGCCATTGCTGCGGGAAGGCATACAGCGCGGCGCGGCGCTCGCGGTCGCTCTCGGCATGCAGGCGGTCGATGAGGCACTCGTTCAGGCGCTTCTCCAGCGCGGCGAAGTCGCTGGCCATGCGCAGCGGCGCGTCGCTGCGCGCCGCATCGCCGTCGTAGGGGAAGGTCACGCCCCAGACCTGCGCGCGCTCGTCCTTGTCGAAGTCGGCGAAGAACTCCATGAAGCCGGCGAGCAGGTCGGTCTTGGTGACGAGCACGTAGACCGGGCAGCGGATGCCGAGCTCGCGATAGAGCTCCTCGATGCGGCCGCGCAGCTCGGCGGCATGCGTGCGGCGGGCTTGCGCATCGGCGGTGAGCAGGTCGCTCACGCTCACCGTCAGCAGCACGCCGTTGATGGGCCGGCGCGGCCGGTAGCGTTTGAGCAGGCCGAGAAAGCCGAGCCAGGCGGCGCGGTCGCTGGCGCGATCGCTGTCGTGCGTGGTGTAGCGGCCGGCGGTGTCGATCAGCACCGCGTCGCTGGCAAACCACCAATCGCAGTGGCGCGTGCCGCCGACGCCGCGCACGACCTTCTGCCCCAGCTCGCCGGCCAGCGGGAACTGCAGCCCGGAGTTGACCAGCGCCGTTGTCTTGCCCGCGCCCGGCGCGCCGATGATCACGTACCACGGCAGCTCGTAGACGTAGGGCCGGCCGGTCAGCGCCGCGAGCCACGGATGGCGGCCGCCGATGCGCGCGCCCCGCAGCTTCGCCAGCGCATCGTCGAAGCTCTTGCCGATGGCCGCCATGTCCTGCGCGCCCGGCACCGGCGCGGCGATGCCTTCGAGCAGGCGGCGGTTGCGCCGCGCGTTGCCCACGGCGCGCCACGTGGCATGTGCCGTGGCGAGCATCAGCAGCGCTGCCACCGCGGCCATGCGTTCGGGCACGCTGTCCAACGGCGTGAAGCGAGCGAACGCCAGCAGCGGCCCGACGAACCACACGAGCACGGCCGCGGCGAGCCAGCCCACGGCGATGAGCAGCGGACGCAGGATGAGCAGATCGCCACCCGGTCTCATGATCGTCACGGCCGCGGCGGGCGCAGCTCGATCTCGATGCGCCGGTTCAGCGCGCGCTGCGCCGGGCTCGCATTGGGCGCAAGCGGCTCGACCTCGGCGCGCCCTTCGGCGCGCAGGCGGTCGCTGCGCACGCCGTGCTGCACCAGTGCGGCCATCACGGCCTGGGCACGCTCGCGCGACAGGTGCCAGTTCGACGGGAACTGCAGCGAGGCGACGGGCGCATCGTCGGTGTGGCCGATGACGACGATCTGCCCCGGCTGCGCGTTCAGCGCCTGCGCGATGCGCGCGAGCAACGCCTGCTGCGCCGGCAGCACGCGCGCGCTGCCGGCGGCGAACAGCGTGTCGGCCGGCAACGTGAGCAGCGAGCGCAGCGCCTCCTCGCGCAGCTCGACGCGGCGCTGCGCCACATCGTCGCGCAGCAGCGGCGCCAGGCGGGGCTGCGCAGCGGCCTGCGTGCGCTCGACGCGCAACGCGGCCGGCACCGCATGGATCTGGCGGAACACCGGCCGCGCCTGCTCATCGAGCCGCGCGTTGAGCCACAGGAAGAGGCCGAGCAGCAACCCGGCCGCGACGCTGCACAGCACCCACAGCGGCATCGCCGTGCGATCGCGATGGCCGCGCGTGGCCACGCCCTGCCACTGCACGGCCAGCGTGCGCGACGCGTGCTGCGCGCCGGCCGGGCGCACGACTTCCAGCACACGCGCCGCGATGGCATCGAGCCGCGCGCGCCCATCGGGCCGGCCGTGGTAGCGCCCCTCGAAGCCGAGCGCCAGGCAGACGTAGAACAGCTCCAGCAGGTCGGCATTGATCTTCGGGTCCTCGCCCAGGCGCTCCAGCAGTTCGAAGGCCTTGTCGCCACCCCAGCGCTCCTCGTGGAATTCCTGCAGCAGGTTGCGCTCGGCCCACGCGCCGCCGGCGCCCCAGGGCGTGCCGGCGATGGTTTCGTCGAGGAAGCTGCACAGCAGGTAGCGCGCCGCAGTGACTTGTGGCCGCGGCACGCCGTTGGCCCCGGCCAGCGCCTCGAACTCCGCCACGCGCTCCAGCAGTTGCCGGCGCAAGGCCAGCGGGTCGGCATGCGAGGTGGTGGCACGCAGCTGCGCCACCAGCGCCAGCAGCACGCTGGCCGCGCCGAGCAGCGGGTTGATGCCGGCCACCAGCCGCTGCAGCTCGACGCCGGCGCTCGGCCTGCCCACGCGCGACGCTGCCGGCCGCGGCATCACCAAGGTCGGCTGGCCGCCCGGCGCCGGCATCAGCAGCGTGCGGTCATCGTCATCGTGGATGAGGGTGCGGTCGTCGGTAGCCATCGCGAACGATGCCGAGTTCATTCAGGACATCGCGGCTTCGCGCAGGAAACGCTCGCGCTGCACGTCGTTCTCCAGGCTTCGAGCGAGCTCGTTGAAGAAATCGCGCTTGCTCAGGCCGTTGGCGGCGGCGCGCTTGGCGACCACGCGGGCGATCGGGCCGATGTAGGTGGCGAGCAGCTTGGTCGCCTGTTCGAGTTCGGCCGGCGTCATCGGCGGGCCGGGCGAGGTGCCGGGCGGCGCGGTGGCGGGGCGCTCGGTGATGGTGCTGCCCGAGCGCAGCATGCCGCGGCCGGTGACGGCGCGGCAGAAGGCTTCGCGGTCTTCCTTGCGGTCGATCGATTCGAGCAGCGCCTGCGTCAGCGGCTCGATCTGCCTGTGCTCGCGCGCCGCGCGGCGCACCAGCACCTTGGCCACCGGGCCGACGAAGCGTGCCAGCTCGATCTCGATGCTGGCGAGCACCGTCGCGTTCCAGCCGGTGGGCGGCGGCGTGCTGGTGCCCGGCGTCGACAGCGAGGTGTTGCGCAGCGACGGCGTACTCGGCTCCACCGCGATCGGCCGCACGACGTTGGAGATGATGGTCGACTCGGAGATCGTCGTGCTCACCGGCTGCGCGTACTCGGCCAGGATGGCCGCGCGGAAGGCGCCGGCGCTCGCGTAGCGCTGCGCCGGCGCCTTGGCGATGGCGCGTGCCACCACCGCGTCGTACTGCGGCCAGCGGTGCTGCGGGTCGGCCTGCGAGGGCGGCGGCGGGTCGTGGTAGCAGACGTCGTGCATCACCGCTTCGGCGCGGCCACGGAACGGCGCCTGGCCGGCCAGCAGGTGATAGAAGAGCACGCCGGCGGCGAAGATGTCGATGCGCTGGTCGACCTCGCCGCCCACATACAGCTCCGGCGCGATGTAGCCCGGCGTGCCCATGATCACGTTGGCGCGCGTGCGGTCGGCCGCCTCGATGCGTGCAATGCCGAAGTCGGTGAGCTTGATGCGGCCGTTGCTCATCACCAGGATGTTGGCCGGCTTGATGTCGCGGTGCCACACGGCGTGGTTGTGCGCGAACTCCAGCGCCTCGAGCAGCTGCACCATGATGCTGACGATGTCGCCCTCGTCGAAGTTCGGCGAGCGCGCCAGGTACTCGCGCAGGCTGTTGCCCTCGACGTACTCCATCGCGATGTAGGCGTACTGCTCGTCCTCGCCGTACTCGTAGACGGCGACGATGCCCGGGTGGCTCAACGCGCCGGCAGCCTGCGCCTCGCGGCGGAAGCGGCCCGACAGCGTCTCGGCCTTCTCGTCGTCCTCGATCAGCTCCTTGCGAATGGTCTTGATCGCCACCAGCCGCTTGATCACGGGGTCGTAGGCGCGATAGACGATGCCCATCGCGCCCTTGCCGAGCACTTCCGTCACGGGGTATTTCCCCAAGCGGTCGGGGAGGTTCATCAGCTATCCAGCATCTTCATCGCCTGGACCATGCTCGTTCGCATGCGTGCGATCGAGCGCGACAGCATGCCGATCTCGTCGCTCGACTTGCGCTGGAACTCCGGAATCTCCAGCTCGCCGAGGCTCACGCGATCGGCGAAGTTCGACAGCTTGCCGATCGGGCGGATCACCATCGCCCACAGCATCAGGTTGAGCACGATGCCGATGATGATCAGCACGCCGCCGACCGAGGCCATGAACACCGTGAAGGCCTGCTTCGCGCGATCGAGCGGCACCTTGGTCGGCACGGAGATGATCTGCGCGCCGACCACATCGTTGAGCGTCCAGCCGAAGCCGTTGGCCGGGCCGTAGCGCTCGAGCATGGTCTTGGGCGCCGCGTCCACCGTGCTGTGGCAGCGCAGGCACGCCGCGCTGCCGACGCGGATCGGCCGCGCCACGTAGAAGGATGGGCCGGTGGGCGTGTCGCGGTCGCCGATCACCTCGCTCCACTGCGTGTTGTCGCGGAAGCGCGTGATGATGTCGGCCTCCCAGTCGACCGCGCGGTTGCGCGGGTTCGTGGGGTTGAGCACCGCCTCCTTGTAGCCGTATTCGGTGTGCTTCTTGCGCAGGTCGTTGAACACCTCGGTGGCTGAATAGGCGGGCACCGACTGCGGCAGGAAGGTGTACTTCATCTGCGTTTCCAGCAGCGGGTTCACCTGCGACGAGGTGTAGGCGCGCGCCGCCAGCGCGGTGTCCATCAGCAGCCGCGCGTTCTGCGCGATCTCGTCGCGCGCATTGCGCTCCAGCAGCGTCCACGACACGAAGCCGGTGGCGGCCAGGCCGATGGCGAAGATCAGCACGAACACCAGGTTGAACTTCAGCAAGAGCTTCATGAGGGGTCTCCGCTAGCGCGCTGCCGAGGCCGCCGCGGCGGGCGAGCGCGCCGCCGTTTCCTTCGGCAGGTACTTCTCGGGGAACAGGATCGGATCCCATTCGGGATGCGACGACAGGTTGGCGATCAGCGCCGAGCGGAACGCAGGCTCGCGCGCCTTGGCGCGCCAGCGCTGCATCAGCGGGCGGCGCACGGCCGGCTCGCTTTTCAGCCAGCGCTCGACATCGGCATAGGCGAACTCCGGTGCCTCCTTGGGCTTGACCACCTGGTCGCGGAAGCGCTCGGCGCGCAGCGGCAGCGAGTCGCGGAAGAAGCGCGGCATCTCGTCGACGAACCCCTGCATCGAACCGGGGTTCACCGCACCGCGCGTGCCGGCCTTGCGGCGGTAGAAATCGCCGCCCTTGAGCACCATGACCACCGGCGCGCCGCTGGCCTGGCGTTCGCTCACTCGCACCTCGCCGCGCTCGGCGAACAGGTTGACCTCGGCGGGCAGCACGCGCAGCACAACGACCGCGCTGCTCGCCGGAATGTCCAGCATCGGGCTGCGCAGCTCGATGCCCGGCCCGGCCGCGGCCTCGCGTTTCATGGCCGACAGCTTGGCCCAGCCTTCGAGCAGGTACAGCCAGCGCTCGGATTTGCCGCGCGCCGCGGCGCCCAGCATCACGCGCGTGCCGGAGCCGAACTGCGCCACCGTCTGGTCGGGCAGCTCCAGCTGCATGAAGGTGGCAGGCGCGGTCTCGACGATGTCGCCCGCGACCAGGCGCACGCCCTCGGCGGCATGCAGGCGGCCCAGGCCTCGATAGATGAGCGCATCACCCTCGAGGATGGTGATCGTGCCCGAGGCGTCGGCGGGCGCAGCGTGGCACGACGCCGCGAAGATGGCCGCAGCCAGGAAGAGTCCGCGCATGATGTCCCTCGCGCCTCCTACGGCCACCGGGCGGAGCCCCTGGGCGACCTGAACGAATCTAGACCTCGCGCTCGCGCGCTGTCAATCGCTCTCACGCCTACACATTCGGGGGGAGGCCGCGCTCTAGGGGCCCCCTGCAGACAGTAAGATCGTTCGATGCCCTTGTGTTGCCAAAGGGCCGGGAGCGGTTCAGATGATCGCAATCCGTGTCGTGTCCCGGGCCGGCGAAGTGCTGGCCGCGCCGCTGGCCGCGACCTTCGGCGACGCCGGTGGCAACATCGGCCGCGGAGCGGATTGCACGCTGGTGCTGCCCGATCCCGAGCGGCGCATCTCACGGCGCCACGCGCACGTGTCCTGCCGCGGCGGCCGCCACTTCATCAGCCAGGTCTCTGCCAACTCGGCGGTCGAACTGGATGGCGTGCCGCTCGCACCGGACGTGGAGCGCGTGCTGGACGTCGGCGCGCAGATCCGCATCGGCCCCTATCTGCTGCAGGCCGAGCGGGGGGTGAGCGACGAGCCGGCGCCCAGAGCTGAGCGCGCCAGCGTGTTCAGCGACCTGTTTCATGGCACCGGCTCCGACGCCTCGGCCGCGCACTCCACCTTGCGTGGGGAGATCGACCTGGTGATCGGCGAACCCACGGGCCGGGGCGAACGGGTGGCCGTGCCCACCGATCCCTGCGAGGCCCTGTTCGCCGGCCTCGGCGTCAACGCGCCGGCCGAGCCTTCAGCGCAGCAGACGCTGCTGATCGGTGCGCTGCTGCGCGCCATGCTGGCCGGCACGCTGGAGCTGCTGGCCGCGCGCAGCATCGCCAAGCGCGAGCTCGGCGCCAGCCCCACGCTGCTGCGCACGCGCGAGAACAACCCGCTGAAGTTCTCGCCGGATGCCGATGCGGCGCTGGCCCACATGCTGGGGCCGCCGCAGCGCGGCTTCGTGCCGCCGCTGGAGGCAGTGGCCGATGCCTTCGGCGACCTGCGTGCGCACGAGCTGGCGTTGCTGGCCGGCATGCGCGCGGCGCTGGAGGCGGTGGTCGCGCGGCTCGATCCGCAGGTGCTGCAGGAGCGGCTGGCGCCACAGGGGCTGCTCGGCAGCATGGTGCCGCTGCAGCGCAAGGCGCGGCTGTGGGAGGCCTACGGCGAGCAGCATGCGCAGATCGTGCAGGAGATCGAAGGCGACATCGATTCGCTGTTCGCCCGCGCGTTCCGCCAGGCTTACGAGGCTCAGCTGGCGCGGCTGCAGGGGCAGGGACGCTAAGAGGTTCCAAGGCCGTCGTCTCTCACCGCGGCCGTGCCCGCCACTCGAGCACGAGGCCGAGCCCGAGCGGAATGGCCGCGCCGACACAGGCGGCTGCCAGCACGTCGGTCGGCCAATGCACCCCGAGCACCAGGCGCGAAGCGGCCACGAGCGCAATCCACACCAGGGCCGTGGCCAGCGCGGCGGGGCGCGCAGCCGGCCAAAGCCGACCCAGGATGAGGGCGGTGGCCGTGGCGAATGCGGCCACGAGGAGCGTGTGACCGCTGGGGAAGCTCGAACCCCAATACCACCGTGTGTCCCACAGCGCCGGCCGCGCGCGGCCGACGAGCACCTTCACCGCATAGACGACCACCACCGCGCAAATCACGGAACCGGCGAGCAGCCAGGCCTCGAAGCGCCGCTTTGCCGTGACGAGAACGAGGGTTGCGGCCAGCGTGAGCAAGCCCAGCGCACGCGCCGATGCAGTGAGCGTGATCGCTTCGAAGAAGCCCGTCAGCCCCAGCGGCACGTGCGCGTGAAGGAACAGCAGGACGGCATGGTCGATCGGGCCGGAGTCGCCACCCAACGCATCCTCGGTGACCTTGATGGCGGAAGCACCGAGTGCGAGCAGCCACAAGACCGCCACGCGGCGCCGGTCCAGCGGTTCTGTCCAGGCCGGTTGTCGGCGCCGGGCATACAGGCGCGCCGCGAAATAGAGGCCGGCGACGATGCACGCCAGCTTCGTCACGTCCTCGAGGGCTTCAAGCAGGATCATCGGCGGCTACCACCGCTCGGGAGCGGCCCGGCACTGGCCGGCCGCGCTCAGGCGCGCAACACCCACACCGCTCCGGTCACCGAGCTGAACATCAGCCCCAGGCCGACGACGCGCACGCTGAGCGTGTCGGCCGCGTGCGGCGCGCGCAGGCCGGGCTTGTCGCCGTGAAGCATCGGGCGGATCAGGTCGATCTTCTTCAGCAGCAGGTAGGCGAGCACGGCCAGTACATGCAGGCCGACGAGCGCGTAGATGACCCATTGCAGCTTGTGGTGCAGCGAGGTGGCCGCGGTCACGGTCGACTCGCTGGCATAGCGCACCAGCGCGCCATCGGTGCTGATCGAATCGGAGCTGAGCAGGCCGCTCAGGGTCAGCGCCGTGAGCACGCTCAGCAGCGCGAGTACCGACGCGCCACCGGACGGACTGTGGCCGGCGTGGCGCTCGCCGCCGCGCTTGAACAGATCGGCGAGCACGGTGCGCGGCGCATGGACGAAGGAGCGAAAGCGCGCATAGCGCGGACCGACGAAGCCCCACACGATGCGAAACACCAGCAGCCCGGCGGTGGCCGCGCCGAAGCGCACATGCCAGTCCATCCAGTTGCCGCCGAGCTGCGCACTGATCACCGCGCCGCTCACGCAGGCGAGCAAGGACCCGTGGAACACGCGCGTGGGCAGGTCCCACACGCGCACGCCCGCGCGACGCACCTTGACGCGGGCCGCCGCGTAGCCCGACTCGAGCTCGAACTGCGAATTGAACTGCGAAGTGATCCCGTCCATTGCGCCGGCGAGCCCTATTGAACCCGGAACGCGTCGTGACAAGCCTTGCACGACTTGCTCGTTGCGCCGAACGCGGCCTTGATCGCATCGAGGTCGCCGCCATGCACAGCAGCCTTCAGCTTCGCGGACTCGGCCTGCAGCGCCTGCGCCATCTGCTTGAAGCGCGGCGTCTCTTTCCAGATCTCGGGCTTGGCCTTGGTGCTGCCCTGGTCGGAGCCCGCGGGGTAGTAGTCGAGCACCAGGCGGCCAATCAGGTCCACCGCTTCGGCGCTCGTCTCGAGCGCGGCCTTGTCGAAGGCGGCGTCGCCCTTGAGCGTCGCGCTGATGCGCGCCATCTGCTGGCCCATCAGGTAGTAGCTCGACTGGCGCGTGCGGATGGCCTTCTCCGTTGCGCTCTCTGCCGCTGCCAGGCCCGGAATGCACAAGCTCGCGACCGTCGCCCACACTGCCGCTGTTCGATTCACGCCAAAGACCCCCAATTTTGTTGATAGAGACCGGCCTCGCCGATCGCCGCGCAGTTTATCGACGCGGCAATGCTTGAACGCTTCTTCGACGGAATTCACACAACCTCAAGCAGTCTTTTGCAAGCGCTTGTAAACCGCTGACACGAGGCTCGCGCGAGCCGCTAACCTTTGCGCGCGACAAGGGAGTGCATGTGAAACGAAGAGAGTTGTTGTTGGGCGGGCCTGCGCTACTGGCGTCGGGCCTGTGGACGCCGGTGCGCGCTGAAGGCGCGGTCATCAAGTTCGGCCAGTCGGCATCGCTCAGCGGTGGGCAGGCCGAGTACGGCGAAGACGTGCGCGACGGCATCCTCGCGGCCTTCAATGCGGCCAACAAGGGCGAGGGCAAGGGCCCGCGCTTCGAGCTCGTCACGCTCGACGACGGCGGCGACAAGGAGCGTTGCAAGGCCAACGTCAAGCAGCTCATCGACTCCGGCGTGACGGCGCTGCTCGGCCTGACCAGTGGCGCGGCCGCCGAGGCCTGCCTGCAGCTCGTCGAAGATCACAAGGTCGTGATGCTCGGCACGGCCAGCGGCAACATGGGCATCCGCGAGGACAAGCTCACGATGGCCTATCACGTGCGCGCCGGCTACGACGACGAATACAAGCGCATGATTTCCTACGTCAAGGAATTCAACATGCAGCGCGTGGGCTACGTGTACCTGAAGGACACGTCATCCGCGAACCAGGCGGCAATGAATGCGGCGCTCGATGCGGTGGGGCTGAAGCTCACCGCGTCGGTGCCGCTGAGCCGCAACCAGAAGGACTTCGACGCCGAGGTGAAGACGCTGCTCGACGCGAAGCTCGACTGCGTGCTGTTCACCACCAACGCGCACCCGATCTCGGCCATGGTGGCCGGCCTGTCGGCTGGCAAGTACGCGGGCTTCTACTTCGCGTCGTCGTTCGCCGGCCAGGCGCTGATCAAGGACATGAGCGGCCGCGGCCAGAGCATCATCATGAGCCAGGTGGTGCCGCGGCCCAATGCGGTGGCCACCGGCGTCGTGAAGCGCTTCCACGACGATCTGGCCGCGCTCGGCGGCAAGGCCCGTGTGGGCTTCACCAGCCTCGAGGGCTACATCGCCGGCCGCGTCGCGGTGGAGGCCGCCCGCGCTGCCGCGAAGGGCGGCGGCGGCCGCGCAGCCTTCAAGAACGCACTGGCGGAACTCACCCTCGATCTCGGTGGCTACCGCGTGCGCTTCACGACGCAAAGCGAGCAGGGCTCGCGCTTCGTCGACGTGGTGGCCATCGACCGCAGCGGCCGCGTCATCGGCTGAGACGCCGCACGCAAGAACCAACAACAACCGCAGGGGAAGCGTGATGAAGTTCGGGAAGGTCTTGCAGGCCGCGCTGCTGGCCTGCGCGTCGGCTGCCGTGACGGCAGCACCTTCGGATGAAGCCCGTGTCCGCGTCGAGCAAGCGGCCGGGCGCATTGCCGCCGAGATGGCGCAGCTGTGCCCGGTGGCGGACCCCGGCGACCAGGCCGCCTTCGACGCCTGCCGCGGCAGCCTCTACCGCGGCTCGCAGTTCAAGCGCAGCCTGCAGGACTTCGTGCTGTGGGGCCGCCAGCGCGACCCGGCCACTGCGCTGAAGGACGCCAAACTCACGCAGTTCGCGCCCGACGTGCTGAGCGGCATGTACGTGCCGCTGTTCATGTTCAACGGCAAGTACAGCGTGAACTACGTCGAGCGCGAAGGGCTGTACCAGATCCGCCTGCAGACGGCCTTCCGCAACCGCCTGGCGCCGGGCCAGTTCCCGTACCCCTTCTGGCACGACTCCGAGAAGTGGGCGATGTACGAGAAGGCCAACGACATCATCCTGTGGTGGGACCTGCAGGCCGATCGCGTGAAAGTGGCGCAGTTCACCACCTTCGGCGCGAACCCGCCGGTCGCGCTCAGCGCGCACGTCACGCCGCCGGCCTTCGATGGCCAATGGCGCTGGACCGATGCGCAAGGCAGGAGCCAGCCCGCGGTCACCGTGTTCGACGGGCTGCTCAGCAGCGAGAACCCCTATGCGGCCAAGCTGGACACGGCCTACAAGAACCTGGCGCTGCGCCTGCGCGAAGGCCAGTGCTTCCAGTGCCACGTGCCCAACAACCCCGATGGCATGAAGAAGCTGGTGCTGCTGCAGACGCCGATGCACGCGGCCGCCGAGATCAAGCGCGTGATGAAGAGCGTGCGCGAAGACCGCATGCCGCGCGACGAGTTCGGCATCGAGAACCCGCTGGACGCGCGCACGAAGTCGGCGCTGCTCAATGAAGGCGCGATGTTCGAGAACCTGCTCGATCTGGCCAAGCAGTGGGAGTTGGACCACCCCCTACGGCCTTCGGCCGCCCCTCAAGGGGGCTGAGCCCGGACATGAAAGGTCCAGTGGACCTTTCATGCCTGGCGAAGGGCCGGGCCCCCTGGACCGGCGCGGCCTGCAAGGCACACCAGCAGACCGGCGAAGCCGGCTCTGCGGTGTCCGCTTGGTAAGGTTCAGCGCGCCAGGGCGACGCGCGGCACGTCGGCGGCCTGAAAGGCAGCGGCGAAGCGCTGGTCGGTGACCAGCCCGTGCGCCGCAGCGGCGAGCGCCTCGCGCAGCGCGTGGGCCGCCGGCAGGCGCTGCGCCGCGCTCTGCGTGAAGGCGCCTTCGGTCGAGGCCTGGTAGACCACCTGGCCCGATGCGCTGGACACCAGCTCCCAGCTCACCTGCACGGCGAAGCTGCCTTGCCACGTGCCGGCCCCGGCCTGGCAGACCTGGTAGTCCAGCTTGCTCAGCACGGCCTGCGCGCGCAGCGGAGCGCCATCCACCAGCAGCAGCCCGCCGGCCTTGGACACTTCATCGCGGAACACCGCCGGCAACTCGCTGGCCACGCGCTGCTGCATCAGCTCGCTCCAGCCGCGATCGGCCACGGTGCCGCAATCGGCGCCCGAGCGCAGCGTGCCGACATGCTCGCCTTCGGCCAGCGCGCTGCGCACGTCGCTGAGCTGCACAGACGGTTCGGCCTGGGCAGCCACAGTGCCGAGCAGCAAGCTGCCGGCGACCAACATCAGGGAGGGGCGTGCGTAGGACATGGGGCGCCTTTCTGTTGCGTGATTTGTTTGTCGCGCGAGCGGGGCGCAGCGTAGGCGGTCGGTGTTACCGATGGAACATTTGACAACATCAATCCGGCGTGAGCGCGGAATTTGTCGCAGCTTGGTGAGGCCCCCGCGGCACTCCGGCGACGGGTTGCGCGCAATTCGCACGCATTGCCTCTTGACCTTGCCACAGGGGGAAGCCTGAGAATGCGGTCCATGTCGTTGCGCATTCGAACGCTGCTGATGTGGATGCTGATCTCGGCGCTGCCCCTGCAAGGCTGGGCCGCGAGCATGCTGTCCGGATGCGGCCCGAGCCATCATCTGCAAATGGGGCACGCAGCCGCGCCGGCCGATGCGCATGCGCATCATCACAGCGCAGTGAAGGATCACGGCGCGGCGAAGCATCTCGCCAAGTGGACCTGCAGCGCCTGCGCCTCTTGCTGCACGGCCGCTGCGCTGCCCGCAACGGCGCTCTCGTTGCAGAGCCCGGCCCCCGTGGTGTTCGCCGAGCCCAGTGCGGCAGAGGCCGTCGGCGTGTTCGTCACCGACGGGCCCGAACGCCCACCCAGAAGCTCTCTCGCCTGAAGCGCCGCCGCCGAGGCGGCATCTTCCATCCCTCGTTGCCGAGCCCGCCCGGCGGTGCTCGGCGCGAGCTCACGCGAGAACGAGCATGATCGACTTCCGAATGCGCTGGCCGCTGGCGGCGTTGGCCGTGGCCGCGGCGCTCGCCGGCTGCGCCAGCGCCGCGATCGACGAGAACTTCACGTCCGTACAGCGCTTCAGCCAGCAGCGCCTGGGCGCCGACCTGCGCTGGCTGACGAGCGACGAGGCGCGCCGCCAGGCGCAGGCCGATGTCGACGCGCTGCTCGCCCAGCCGCTCGGCCCCGACGATGCCACGCGCATCGCGCTGGCCTACAGCCCCGCATTGCAGGCCTTGCTCTTCGAGGGCGCGGCGAGCGCGGCTGCCGTCACGCAATCGGCACGCCTGCCGAATCCGGTGTTCGCGTTCGAGCGCCTGGCGCGCAGCGAGGCCGGCGCGCGCGAGCTGGAATTGACGCGAAGCCTGAGCTTCTCGGTGCTGGACCTGCTGTTGTGGCCCGCGCGGCAGCGCCTGGCCGACTACCAGCAACAGGCGGCGCGCCTGACGCTGGCGTCGAACGTGGTGCAAGCCGCGAGCGACGCGCGCGTCGCGTGGATCAACGCGGTCGCCGCGCAGCAGTCGCTGCAGTACGCCGAGCAGGTCAAAGCTGCGGCGGACGCGAGCGCCGAGCTGGCGCGGCGCATGCAAGCCGCGGGCAACTTCAGCAAGCTGCAGCGTGCGCGCGAACAGGCCTTCTCGGCCGATGCGGTGGCGCAGCTCGCGCGGGCGCAGCAGGTGGCGCGCAGCAGCCGCGAGGTGCTCGTGCGCGCGCTCGGGCTGAGCGACGCGCAAGCCGCACACCTCACGCTGCAGGAGCGCCTGCCGGAGTTGCCGGCGTCGCCGCGCGAGGAGCCTGCCGTCGCGAAGGAAGCGCTCGATCAGCGCCTGGATGTGCAGCTCGCGCGCGGCAGCCTCGAGCACATCGCGCGCGAACAGGGGCTGACGCGCATCACCAGCGTCGTCAATGGCCTGGAGCTCGGCGTCGTCCGCAAGAGCGAGATGGGGTTGGCGCCGCAGAAGGGCTATCAGCTCGAGCTGCCGCTGCCGATCTTCGACTTCGGCGATGCGAGCCGCGCGCGGGCACAGGCCAACTACATGGCCGCGCTGCAGCGCACCGCACAGGTCGCGGTGGAAGCGCAGTCGCAGCTGCGCGAGAGCTATGGCATCTACCGCAGCGCCTACGACATCGCCAGGCACTACCGCGACGAGATCGTGCCGCTGCGCAAGACCATCTCCGACGAGAACCTGCTTCGCTACAACGGCATGCTGATCGGCGTGTTCGAGCTGCTGGCCGATGCGCGCGAGCAGATCGCGAGCGTCGCGCAGTCGATCGACGCGCAGCGCGACTTCTGGCTCGCCGACGCGCGGCTGCAGGCCACGCTGATCGGCCAACCGATGATGAAGGAAACCACCCCATGACCCATCGACGCAACTTCCTGCTCGGCAGTGCAGCCGTCGCAGCCGCCAGCGTCGGCAAGGTGGCGATGGCCGCCTTGCCCGAGCCCGTGATGCAGACGACGCCGAAGACGCAGCCGCCGCTCCTGCCCGCCAGCGGCCGCCCCTACAACCCGGTGGTCACGCTCAACGGCTGGACCTTGCCCTGGCGCATGAACAACGGCGTCAAGGAATTCCACCTGGTGGCCGAACCGGTGCTGCGCGAAATGACGCCCGGCCTCAAGGCGCGGCTGTGGGGCTACAACGGCCAGTCGCCGGGGCCGACGATCGAGGTCGTCGAAGGCGACCGCGTGCGCATCTTCGTCACCAATAAGTTGCCCGAGCGCACCTCGATCCACTGGCATGGCCAGCGCCTGCCCAACGGCATGGATGGCGTGAGCGGGCTCACTCAGCCGGCCATCGACCCCGGCAAGACCTTCGTCTATGAGTTCGTCGCGCGGCGCCCCGGCACCTTCATGTATCACCCGCATGCCGACGAGATGACGCAGATGGCGATGGGCATGATGGGTTTCTGGGTCACGCATCCAAGGGCGAGGCATCCCTTGATCGACGAGGTCGACCGCGACTTCGTGTTCCTGCTCAATGCCTATGACATCGAGCCCGGCGCCGCCACGCCGAAGATCATGACGATGACCGACTTCAACCTGTGGTCATTGAACAGCCGCGTGTTCCCCGGCATCGACCCGCTGGTCGTGCGCAGGAACGACAAGGTGCGCATCCGCATCGGCAACCTCACGATGACCAACCACCCGATGCACATCCATGGCCACGAGTTCACCATCACCGGCACCGATGGCGGGCCGACGCCGAAGGCCTCGCGCTGGCCCGAGGTCACCGCCGACATCGCGGTGGGGCAGATGCGGCAGTTCGAGTTCGTCGCCGATGCCGAGGGCGACTGGGCCTTCCACTGCCACAAGAGCCACCACACGATGAACGCGATGGGGCACGAGGTGCCGACGATGATTGGCGTGGAGCAGCGCGACATCGCCCAGCGCATCAACCGGCTGATCCCGGACTACATGGCGATGGGCGAGCGCGGCATGGGCGACATGACGGAGATGGAGATGCCGCTGCCCGACAACAGCGCGCCGATGATGGGCGGTGCCGGGCCCTTTGGCTCGCTCGAGATGGGCGGCATGTTCAGCGTGGTCAAGGTGCGCGCGAATCAGAAGGCGGGCGACTACAGCGACCCCGGTTGGTACAAGCATCCGCCAGGCACGAGTGCCTACGAATGGACCGGCGCGCTCCCTGAGGCGGCGCGTATGGCGCCAGAACGCGCAGCGCAGAAACCGGCGCGCGAAATGGAAGTCCAGGTTCGCAAACCCATGGGCCATCGCGGCCACTGAAAGGAAGCGTCGATGAACCCCCTCCGATCCCTCTGCACCGTCGGCCTCGCGCTCGCCGCCGTCACGGCCTTCGCTCACGGCGACGAGCATGGCGCTGCCATCGGCACACCCGGCAAGGCCGGCCAGGTCACGCGCACGG
>VBDL01000013.1 GCA_005884255.1 Betaproteobacteria bacterium
CGCACGACCTGTGGCGACAGACCGACGCGGCGGTCGTAGCGGTAGTGCGTGACGTGGTTCAGCGCGACATGGATGGACACGGTTTCCTCCTCGACTCCAACAACCCGGACAGACGCAACTTCCAGACCATGATGCCAGCTCAGAGTGACGGGATGGCCAGCGCGCTGCCGCGCTTGGCGGCGTCGAGCACCACTTGGGTGGTAAAGCTGCGCACGTTGGCGTCGTGCAGCAGGCAGGCTTCGCAGAAGGCGTCGTAGGCCGCCAGGTCGGGCACGATCACGATGAGCACGTAGTCGACCTCGCCGGCCACGCCGTAGCACTGCTGCACCTCGGGCCGCCGGACCAGCTTGTCGCGAAACGCCCGCGACGCGCGCGCCGACTCGTCGACCAGATCGACGTGCACGATGGCCGTCACGCCCAGGCCCAGCTGCTGGCAGTCGAGCAATGCGGTCTCGGCAATGATGACGCCGCCCTCACGCAGCCGCTGCACCGCCGCGGCCGACAGGCCCACCTGCGCGCCGATCTCCTCGCCGGAGGTGCGCGTGTCGTGCTGGTAGAGGGAAAGAATCTGCTTGTCGAGCGCGTCGAGGGTCATGGCGTCGTGTCGGCCGCATTCGCGGCGCCCAGAATGCGGCGAGGCCGCTGTGGCGCCGCCCCGAACGCGGCGCAATGCGCGCACAGCGCGCCGAAACTTGCGGCATGCGCATTATCGACACACCGCACCGTTTGTCGCTGGCCCGCATCGAGCAGGCCGCCACCATCATCGACCCCGTATTCCTGCGCAGCCCGCAGTTCGACTGCGAGCCGCTGTCGCAGGCGCTGCCATGCCGCCTGACGCTGAAGGTGGAGACGTTGAATCCGCTGCGCTCGTTCAAGGGCCGAGGCGCCGATTTCTTCATGCGCGAGAACGCGCGGCGGCTCGCTGGCCGCACGCTGGTCTGCGCCACCGCCGGCAACTGGGGCCAGGCGGTGGCCTACGTCTGCCGCGCGCGCGCCTGGCCGCTGGTGGTCTACACCGCGACAAACGCCAACCCGCTGAAGATCGCACGCATGCGGGCCATGGGCGCCGAAGTCCGCATGCACAGCGACGATTTCGATGCCGCCAAGGAGGAGGCGCGCCGCTTCTGCGCCGACACGGGTGGCTTCTTTGTCGAAGACGGCCTCGAGCCGGCCATTGCCGAAGGCGCCGGCTCGATCGGCGTCGAGCTGCTGCGTTACGACCGCGATTTCGATGCCGTGCTGCTGCCGCTGGGCAATGGCGCGCTGCTCACCGGCGTCGGCCGCTGGATCAAGGCGCAGGCGCCGGGCATCCGCGTGATCGGCGTGTGCAGCGAAGGCGCTGATGCGATGGCCGTGTCGTGGCGCGAGGGCCGCATCATCGAGCGAGCCGCGGTGCAGACCATCGCCGATGGCATCGCCGTGCGCTGCCCGGTGCCCGAGGCCGTGGCCGACATGGCCGGCACGGTCGACGACGTGCTGCTGGTCAGCGATGCCGCGATCGAGCGTGCGATGCACTTGCTGCGTTCGAAGGCCGGGCTGATCGTCGAGCCGGCCGGTGCCGCCGGCGTGGCGGCGATCGTCGAACACCCTTCGCTGCGCGGGCAGCGCCTGGCCACCGTGCTGTGTGGCAGCAACGTTCTTCAGGAGAGCACATGATCGACCACGTTTCCATCGGCACGCGGCGCTACGCCGACGCCGTCGCCTTCTACCGGCAGGCGCTCGCGCCGCTGGGCATCGAGCTGCTGCGTGACACCAGCCAGGAGGCCGCCTTCGGCACGCCCGAGCGCTGGGCCTTCTTCCTCTACCCGGTGGCCGACGGCGAGCCGGTCGCGGCCAAGGGCATGCACATCGCCTTCGCCGCCGCATCACGGGATCAGGTGGCGCAAGTTCATGCCAGCGCGCTCGCCGCGTCCGCCACCGACATCTTCACGCCACGCACCCGCCCGGACATCAACGAGACCTACTTCGGCGCGATGTTCCACGACCTCGACGGCCATCGCATCGAGGTGAAGACGGACGCAGGTTCTTGACGTTCAAGAGGCAGCCAAGGCCTCCACCTCGGCGCGTACTTTCGGAATCGTCGGCCCCAGCACGCGCGCACCCTGCGGCGTGATGAGCACATCGTCCTCGATGCGGATGCCGCCGAAGGCCGCATGGCGCTCGAACATCGCATAGTCGATGAAGGCGGCGTGCCGGCCCTCGGCCTTCCAGCGGTTCGTGAGCAACGGGTTGATGTAGATGCCCGGCTCGATGGTCACCACCCAGCCCGGCTGCAGCGGCCGCGCCAGGCGCAGCGACTTGTCGCCGAAGCGCGGGTTGCGCGTGAAGCCGTCGCCGTAGCCGACGTGGTCCTCGCCGAGGCCTTCCATGTCGTGCACGTCCAGCCCCAGCATGTGGCCGGTGCCACAGGGGAAGAAGATCGCGTGCGCGCCGGCCTCGACGGCTTCACCCGCATCGCCGCGCATGAAGCCGAGCCCGATCAGGCCCTGCACCATCACCTTGCACGCGAGGCGGTGCACATCGCGGTAAGGCACGCCCGGCTTCGCCGCGGCGATCGCCTGCTCTTGCGCCGACAGCACCAGCTCGTACATCTCGGCCTGCAGGCCCTGGAAGCGGCCACCGACCGGAATCGTGCGCGTGATGTCCGACGCGTAACCGCGCGGCGAGTTGGCGCCCGAATCGTTGACGATCATCTCGCCGCCCTTGAGGCGCACGCCGTGGTCGTGGTTGTGCAGGATCTCGCCGCGGCTGGAGAAGATCGGCGCATAGGCCATGCGGCGGCCGCGCGCCAGCGCCAGGCCTTCCATCGCGCCGACGATCTCCTGCTCGACCACGCCGGGCCGCGCGAGGCGCATGGCCAGCAGATGCATCTCGCGCGTGACCTGCAGCGCGTCTTCGATCTCGGCGACTTCCTCATCGGACTTCACCGCGCGCAGCGCGACCACGGCCTGGATCAGCGCGGGGCTCGGACTCGCCGCGCCGAGCAGCGCCTGCAACGCGAGCTGCGTTTCCGCGCGGTACGCCGGCAGCACGTGGATCGCGCGGCGTCTCGCTTGCTCGTCGGCGAGCCGCTGCTTCAGCTGCGCGAGCGGCGCCGCGTGCGCGATGCCGGCGCGTGACGCGCGCTCGGCCGCGCGCGGCAGCGGGCCGGTCCACACTTCGTGGTCGACATCGGCATCGTCGGCGAACAGCGTCTCTTCGCCGCTGTCGGCATCGAGCAGCAGCGCAAGGTCCGTTTGGTCGAGCCCGCAGAAGTACGAGAAGCTCGCGTCCTGCCGGAAGTCGTAGGCGTTGTCGCGAAAGCTCATCGGGCTGTCGCGGTGGCCGAGCAGCAGGATGAGGCCGGAGCCGATGCGCTGCATCAGCGCGCGGCGGCGCTGCGAATAGGTGGTGGCGGCGAACATCGAATCAGTATCCATCAAGCGAGGTGGGTGAGGGTCGAAGCGCGGGCCGGCACGATGGGCACGCGCGAGTCCTGCGGCAGCGGCCAGCCTTGAAGAATCGATAGCGCGGTGGCGCACAGGCGCCCCTGGCAATGGCCCATGCCGCAGCGCTGCTGCAGCCGCGCCTCGCGCCAGCTGCCGCAGGCGGCGAGCGCGGCATATGGCACGTCTTCGCAACGGCAGACGAGCGTGTCGGCACTGCACAGCGGCGATTCGTCGCGGCGCGGCGCGAAGGCCTCATGCAGCAGCGCGGCGTAGGCGCGCTCCTTCGCGGCCCGCGGGAACAGCGCACGCGCATCGTCCAGGCGGCCGGCCGCCGCGAGGCCGGCGATGCGGCCTTCGACCCAGGCCTTGCGCCAGCCGCCGACGCCAGCGGCTTCGCCCGCGGCATAGACGCCGGGGACCGAGCTCGCGCCGAAGACATCGGTCTCGATCGCGGCCGGATCGTCGCGCAGCCGGCAGCCGAGCAGCGACGCGAGCTGCAGCTCGGGCGTCAGCGAGTAACCCACCGCGAGCAGGTCGACATCGAAGCGATGCAGGCGTTCGGCGCGGTCGACGAGCACGACGTGCCACGCACCCGCATCGCCACGCCGCGCCTCGACCACGCGCCAGCCGGCGCGATACGGCGTGTGTGCCAGCGCCATGCGCAGTTGCAGCGCCTGCAGCGCGCGATCGGGGTAGCGCGCGAGCCGCAGCGCGAAGCGCGCGAGGCGCGAGCGCGGCGCCTGCTCGGCAACGCACAGCACCTGTGCGCCGGCCTGCCGCGCACTCGCCGCGGCGGCAAGCAGCAGCGGCCCGCTGCCGGCGACGACGACGCGCCGGCCATCGAGCCGCAGGCCCGACTTGACCATCAGCTGCAGGCCGCCCGCAGCCACCACCCCGGGCAGCGTCCAGCCGGGGAATGGCAGCTGGATTTCGCGCGCGCCGGTGGCGAGGATCAGCCGTTCGAAGCGCAGCGTGGCGGCGTCGTTCGCATCCTCGAGGAGGAGCTCTCGATGCGTGGCCGCGACGACGCGTGTACCGGCGCGGTGCGTGATGCCCGTCGCGGCCAGCGCGTCGATCGACGACAGTCCTCCGGATCCGTTGGCCCACACCCGGCCACCGGCGCGCAGCATCGCATCGATCAGCACGACGCGGGCGCCGGCTTGCGATGCGGCCAGTGCCGCGGCGATGCCGGCCGGCCCGGCGCCGACGATGGCGATCTCGGTGCTCGCGGTCATGCGCGCGTCCTGATGCGCATGCCGTCGCGACCCGGCGTGAGGCACGCGAGCACACCGGCCTCGCCGTCGATCGCGACGCGGCACTCGCCGCAGATGCCCATGCCGCAGAACGGCGCGCGTGGCTGGCCGGTCACGCTGAGCCGGCTCGGCCAGCCGAGGCCCAGCAGCAGCGCGGCCACGCTTTGACCGGGCCGTGCCTCGTGCCGCTCATCGTCGATCCAGACGATCATGCGGGCACCTCGATCAGCACGCGCGCCGGATCGAAGGGCGAAGCATCGATCGCGGTCGCGCGGCCGAGCAACGGGTCGATCACCAGCCGCGCTGTGCCCAGCGCCGTCGTCACGCCCAGGCCCTCGTGGCCGGCCGCGATCCACACGCCATCGAGCGCCGGCCAGCGGCCGATATAGGGCCGGCCGTCGGGTGTGCCGGGCCGCACGCCGGTCCACGCACGCAGCACGCGCGCCGATGCGAGCGCGGGCAGGACGCGAAGCGCGTGCGCCATCAGGCGGCCGAGCATCGCGGCATCGATCTCGTGATCGTCGCGGTTCACCTGGCGGCATGAGCCGATCAGCAGCTGCCCGGTGGGCCGCGGCTGCACATTGAAGGCCACCGAATCGTCGCTGCCATGCGCGCTCGCGCCGTAGCCCACCTCGACCACCTGGTGCGACAGCGCGGCGGCCGGCGCTCGTTCGGTGATCGCCAGGTGCCCCTTGCGCGGCACGAAAGGCAGTTCGGGCAGCAGCGCGCGGCTGGCCAGGCCCGCCGCGACCACCACCGCGGCCGCGTGCAAGGCGGTGCCGTTGTCCAGCGTCACACCGCGCGGCCGCAGCTTGCCGACGCGCGCAGGCATCAGCAAACGCGCACCGCGCTCGCGGCACGCCCGCGCAACGAGATCGGCGGCGACCGCCGGCGCATACACGGCCGCGTCCGAACCGACGCACAGGCCGGCCGCCAACCCGGGGCGCAGCGCCGGCTCGGCGCGCGCGACCTCGTCGCTCGCGAGCCACTGCGATGCGACACCCGCCTGCGCCAGGCGCGACTGCTTGGCCGCCAGCAGGCGCACTTCGCCCTCGTCGTTCGCGATCCACAGCGTGCCGCAGCCGTGGTACTGCGCCCGCACATCGCCCGTGTACGCGCGCCACAAGCCCATCGAATAGTGGCTGAGCGCGAGCTCGGCCGGGTCGTCGTCGAGCACGACGAGATGTCCCATGCCGGCCGCGGTAGCGCCATCGCCCGGCGGGCCATCGCTGACGATCAGCACGTCCAGGCCCTCGTCCGCCGCGGCCCAGGCGACGGCGGCCCCGACGATGCCGGCGCCGACGACGATCACGTCGGCACTGAGGCCCAAGCTCATCCAATTCCCCAGCAGAACGGATCGGCCGGATCGAGCAGCAGCGTCGCCTCGCCGCAGACATGCGCGCGGCCGGTGATGGCCGGCAGCACCGCGCCATTGCTGCCCCAGCGGCACGAGGCCTCGAACACGCTGCCGATCACGCTCTGCTGCCGCCACACGGCGCCGGGCGCGAGCTTGCCGTCGGCCGCCAGGCAGGCGAGCTTGGCGCTGGTGCCGGTGCCGCAGGGCGAGCGGTCGTAGGCCTTGCCGGGACAGAGCACGAAGCTGCGGCTGTCGGCCTCGGGCGTCGGCGCGAAGAGCTCGATGTGGTCGATCTCGGCGCCGTCGCGGCCGGTGATGCCGTGAGTGGCCAGCGCCTGGCGTATGCGCCAGGTGGCGTCGGTCAGCGCCTCGACCTGGCCCAGCGCGACCGGCGAGTGCGGCCAGTCGACGAGGAAGAACCAGTTGCCGCCCCAGGCGACATCGCCGCGGATGACACCGAGCCCCGGTACCTCGACCGTCACGGCCTGGTGCCAGCGGTACGACGGCACGTTCTCGACCGTGACGCGACGGTCTTCGTGCAAGGTGCAGGCGACCGTGCCGACGACGGTGTCGATGCGGTGCACGCCGGGCGCGATGCGGCCGAGGTGGCGCAAGGTCTCGATGACGCCGATCGTGCCGTGGCCGCACATGCCGATGTAGCCGACGTTGTTGAAGTAGATCACCGAGGCCACCGAGCCCGGCTGCTCGGGCGCGCCGAGCCAGGCGCCGACCAGCACGTCGCAGCCGCGCGGCTCGCGCGCCACCGCCGCGCGGTAGGCATCGTGCTGCAGCCGCAGCGCGTCGCGCTTGGCCGCCAGCGACAGGCCGGGGTCGAACTCGGGAAAACCGTCGAGCACCACGCGCGTGGGCTCGCCGCCGGTGTGCGAATCGATGACGTGAATGCGCTGCATGCATGCGATGGTGCGCCGTTCCGGGCCATGGCGTCTTGCATGAATCGCTCGACCACGATGCGGATTTCGGCACAATGGGCCATGCTCGATCCGACCGACGTGCGCACGCTGTTCGACGCCTGCCCCGACGTCGTCTACTTCACGAAAGACCGTCACGGCCGCTACACCGCGGGCAACCGCACGCTGCTGCAGCGCCTCGGCCTCGACGACGAAAACGGCCTGATCGGCAAGGATCCGCGCGAACTGTTCCCAGCCCCGCTGGGCGCCAGCTACTGGGCGCAGGACCGGCGCGTGCTCGCCTCCGGCCAGCCGCTGCTCGATGAGCTGGAGCGGCACCTGTTCCCCAACCACGCGCACGGCTGGTGCCTGACGCGCAAGCTGCCCCTTCGTGAAGGTGGACGCGAGGGCGGGCGCGTTGTCGGACTGATCGGCATCTCGCGCGATCTGCCGAAGACGCCGCATGCATCCGGCGTGGCGCAGCGCATGCGCGCCGTGATCGACCACGTGCACGCCAACCACGGCGAGACGCTGCGCATCGCGGCGCTGGCCGGCATGGCGCGGCTGTCGGTGGCGCAGTTCGAGCGTCAGTTCGTGCGGGTGATGCAGCTCACGCCGCGTGCCTGGGTCACGTCGGTGCGGCTCGATGCTGCGATGCGCGCACTGGAAGAAGGCGACGATTCGGTGGCCGCGATCGCGCAGGCCTGCGGCTTTGCCGACCAGAGCGCGTTCGCGCGCACCTTCCGCAAGCATGTCGGGCTGACGCCGACGGCTTATCGTGCATCGCGCCAGTGATGCCAGTAGCGCGCTTCGACCTCGCGCTCGCAGCTCATCGCGCCGTCGGCATGCCACCACCAGGCGCCGCAGCGGTCGGAGCGCACGACCTCGATCGAGCGCTCGGCATAGCGCTGCAGCACGTCCGGCCTGGGATGCCCGAAGCGGTTGCGGTAGCCAGCCTGCACCACCGCCACCCGCGGGCGCACCGCATCGAGCAGCTCAGGCGTCGACGACGTGCGGCTGCCGTGGTGCGGCACCAGCAGCACATCGCTCTTCAGCGCGGTGGCGTAAGCAGCGAGCAGTGCGCGCTCCTGGTCGGCCTCCATGTCGCCAGTGAGCAGCGCCGATTGCGTCGCGCCCTCGATGCGCAGCACGCAGGACATCGCATTCGATTTCATCGGGCGGTCATAGTCGGCGGCTTGCGGCCGCAGCACGGAAAAGCGTACGCCGTCGGCCTGCCACGACTGCCCGGCCATGCAGCGCTGCGTGCTCACGTTGCGCGCGCTGGCCAGTGCCAGCAGCGGGTGCGTGTCCTCGAGCGACGAGTCGAGCTCGTCCACCGGCAGCGCGTGCAGGATGGCGGCCGCGCCGCCGACGTGATCGCTGTCGCGATGGCTGAGCATCACGCGCTGCAAGCGCTGCTCGCCCAGTGAGCGCAGCAAGGGCAGCAACACGCGCTGCCCGGCATCGCTGTCGCGGCCGTACTGCGGGCCGCTGTCGTAGAGCAGCGTCTGATGGCGCGTGCGCACCAGCACCGCCGTGCCCTGCCCCACGTCGGCGGCGATCAGCTCGAACTGCCCGGCGCCCGGCCGCTGCAGCGGCGGCCACAGCAAGGGCAGCAGCAGCGGCACGGCCAGCCAGCGCAGCCGCCACGGCAGCGGCATCACCAGCAGCGCGCCGCCCAGCAGGCCGGCCGCTTGCGCCCACCACGGGGCCGCGGCGACGCCCCACACCGCGGCCGGCCAGCTCAACAGCCAGGCGAGATAGACATTGAGTGCCTGCACCGTCATTGCGGCGAGCAGCGTGACCACCGGGATCGCCAGCAGGTTGGCCGCGAAGCCGACCAGCGAGACTTGCTGGAAGAACACCAGCGACAACGGCGTGAGGCCGACCGTCGCCACCGCTTGCGTGCGCAGGCCGTCGCGCAATGCGAGCCACACGCGGCGCAGCGATGAGGTCTCGGGCTCGCGCTCGCTCATCACCGGTGACGAAGCCATCAGCACTCCGACGGCGACGAAGGATAGCCAGAAGCCCGGCTGCAGCAGTGCCCAAGGATCGAGCGCGCTGACCACCACCGCGGCCGACAGCAGCACCAGCGTCCACGGCCAGAGCACGCCGAACTGCATCAAGAGCGTCACCGTCGCCAGCATGTACACGGTGCGCTGCGACGGCACGCCCCAGCCGGAGAACAGCGCATAGGCCGCGGCCGCGGCGAGCCCGATCCAGCGCGCGGCCAGCGGCGTGGGCAGCTTCAGCATCAGCCGCTCGCTGCGCCGCCACAGCGCAGCGCCGGCCAGCCCTGCGAGCCACGCGAACATCGTGATGTGCAGACCCGAGATGCTCATCAGGTGTGCGACCCCGGTCTGCCGGAACACATCCCAGTCATCGTGATCGATCGCCGCCTGCTCGCCCACGCTCAGTGCGGCCAGCACGCCGGCGGCGCGGGGCTCGGCCACTTTCGCGAGCAGCGCGTCGCGCACGCGCTGGCGCAGGCGCTCGATCGGTGCGCCAGCATCGTCGGCCAGCAGCGTGGCCGGCGCCTCGCGCGACGCGCGCACGTAGCCATTGGCGCCGATGCCCTGCTCGAACAGCCACAACTCCGCATCGAAGCCCTGCGGATTGAGGCCGCCATGCGGCGCCTTCAACCGCACCGTGAAGCGCCAGCGCTGGCCGGCGCGCAAGGTCTTCTGCGCAGCGGTGAGTTCGGGCTCCTCGGCGTAGCCGGCATACCAGCCGAGACTCAGCGATGCCGGCAGGTGCACTGCCGCGCCGCGCAGGTTCGCTCCCTCGACGGCAAAGCGAAAGCGCCAGCCATTGGCGGTCAGCTGCGGCAGGCTCGAGACGACGCCCGTGACGACGAGGTCCTGCCCTTCGAGCGCGGCATCGAGGCTCTGCGCGAGGCGTGCGTTGGCCTGCAGGCCCGCGAGCGAGAAGGCGGTGAGCGCCGCGCCGATCACGGCGAGCCAGACTCGCGCGCCGCGGCGCGCCAGGCCGAAGCCGAGCAGCAATGCGCCGAGGACGATGAGCGCCGCATGCACGCCCTCGCCCGGCAGCTGCGCCTGCTGCAGATGCACGGCCATGCCCAGCAGCCAAGCCACTGCCAGGCACAAGCCTTTGACGCCCGCGTCCGCTCCTCCCCGCATCGGCGCAGTGTAGGATTCCCGCCGCTTTCAAGGGAATCGCCGGGCCGTCCCAAGATTCCCTTGTCCCCCTCGGGGGGCGGGCACCGTAAGCGGTGCCCTGGGGGCTCCAATCACTTGCCGCAGGAAAACGCCATGTCCGTCTACGACCGCCTCGCCGCCGCCGGCATCACCTTGCCCCCCGTCGCCATCCCCGCCGCTGCTTATGTGCCCTACGTGCGCAGCGGCAACCTGGTGTTCCTCTCCGGCCACATCGCGAAGAAGGACGGCAAGCCCTGGGTCGGCCAGCTTGGCGCGGCGATCAACACCGAGGAGGGCAAGGCGGCGGCGCGTGCCGTCGCGATCGACCTGTTGGGCACGCTACACGCCGCGGTGGGCGACCTCAACAAGGTCAAGCGCATCGTCAAGGTCATGAGCCTCGTGAACAGCGTGCCGACCTTCACCGAGCAGCACCTGGTGACCAACGGCTGCTCCGAGCTGCTCGGCGAAATCTTCGGCGCCGCCGGTGCGCATGCGCGCAGCGCCTTCGGCGTGGCGCAGATCCCGACGGGCGCCTGCGTCGAGATCGAGCTGATCGCCGAAGTCGCATGAGGCCGCGCGTCCTGCTGATCTTCGGCATCGTCGCGCCGCTGCTCGCGGTGGGCGCCGCGCTGTTCACGCAGTACCGGCTCGAGATGCAGCCCTGCCCATGGTGCGTGCTGCAGCGGGTGATCTTTCTCGGCATCGCATTAGCCAGCGCCCTCGCGCTGGCAGCGCGCAAGCTCGGCACCGGCCTCGGGCTGCTGCTGTCGATCGGCGGCATCGCCGCGGCGCTGTGGCAGCACTTCGTGGCCGCCGCGTCTGCGTCGTGCAACCTGACGCTGGCCGACCGCATCGTCAGCGCCTTGAGCCTCAACACACTGTGGCCCGATGTGTTCGAGGCACGCGCCTCGTGCGCCGACGCAGCGGTGGCGCTGCTCGGCGTGCCCTATGAGTTCTGGAGCTTGGGCCTGTTCGTGCTGCTCGGCGCCGCGATGATCAGCGCAATGCGGCGTTGATCTTTGCCAGCGCCGCCGCACCCGGGCACAACTCGGCCTCGCGCAGCGCATTCAAGGGCTTGGCGCTGGTGTTCATGGCCTGGTGCAAATCACCGGCCTCGGGATCGATGTAGAGCAGCCCCGTCACCAATTCGCCGCGCGCTTGATGCGCAGCGAGCAGGTTCATCGCGCTGACGCGATCGGTCGGGTCATGGTCGTCGCGCAGCTTGCGCAGGCGCATCACGCTGCCATCGGGCTGCGGCAGTTCCAGCACGCCGCCGGGTTCCGGCGCGCCGCTCGGCGCGTCGGCGAGCGCAATGAAGTCGATGCGGTTGAGCGCCTCGTTGTGCTCGCGCACATGGTCGTAGCTCTTGGTGCTGCCCTCATGGTTGTTGAAGGCCACGCAAGGGCTGATGACGTCGATGAAGGCCGCGCCGCCATGGCGGATGGCCCCCTCGATCAGCGGCACCAGCTGCGCCTTGTCGCCGGAGAAGCCGCGCGCGACGTAGGTGGCGCCGAGCTGCAGGGCCATGCCGACCAGGTCGACGGGTGCATCGGCGTTGAACTGGCCCTTCTTCGATTTCGAGCCGCGATCGGCGGTGGCCGAGAACTGGCCCTTGGTCAGGCCGTAGACGCCGTTGTTCTCGACGATGTAGACCATGTTCACGCCGCGGCGCATCACGTGTGCGAACTGCCCGAGGCCGATCGACGCCGAGTCGCCGTCGCCGGACACGCCGAGGTACAGCAGGTCGCGGTTCGCCAGGTTGGCGCCGGTCAGCACGCTCGGCATGCGGCCATGCACGGTGTTGAAGCCGTGTGAGGCGCCGAGGAAGTAATCCGGCGTCTTGCTCGAGCAGCCGATGCCCGACAGCTTGGCCACACGATGCGGCTCGATGTCGAGCTCCCAGCAGGCCTGGATGATGGCCGCCGAGATCGAGTCGTGCCCGCAGCCCGCGCACAACGTGCTGATCTTGCCCTCGTAGTCACGCCGCGTGTGACCGACCTTGTTGCGCTCCAGGGTCGGATGGTGCAGCTTGGGCTTGGTGAGGTAGGTCATCTCAGGAAACCTTCTCCTTCGGCGCGATCGCGTGCGCGTGCACATGCTCGGTGATCGCCTTGGCAATGAAGCGCGCGGTGATCGGCGTGCCGTCGTAGTGCAGCACCGGTTTGAGCAGCGCCGGATCGATCGCGATTCTGCTCGACGACGAAGACCTCGTCGTGCGTGGCGATGAACTGCGCGACGCTGTCGGCGAACGGGAACGCACGCAGGCGCAGCGCGTCGAGGTGGATGCCGGCCTCGGCCAGCGTGGCCAGCGCCTCGTCCATCGCCGGGCTGGTGGAGCCGAAGTAGATGACACCGAGCCGCGTCTTGTAGGGCGACCCGCGCAGCACCGGCTGCGGCACCAGCGCGGCGGCGGTGGCGAATTTCTTCAGCAAGCGCTGCACGTTGTAGACGTAGTGCGGGCCGGACTCCGAATAGCGCGCGTACTCGTCACGCGTGGTGCCGCGCGTGAAGTAGGCACCCTTGCTCGCATGCGTGCCGGGCAACGTGCGCCACGGAATGCCGTCGCCATCGACATCCTTGTAGCGCGCGAACTCGTGCCCCGCTTCGAGCTCCTCTGCGCTCAACACCTTGCCGCGGTCATAGCGGCGTGCGTCATCCCACTGCAGCGGCGCGCACAGGCGCTGGTTCATGCCGATGTCGAGATCGCTCATCACGAACACCGGGGTCTGCAGCCGATCGGCCAGGTCGAGCGCGGCCACGGCATGCTCGAAGCACTCGTGCGGATCCTCGGGGAACAGCAGCACATGCTTGGTGTCGCCGTGCGAGGCGTAGGCGCAGCTCAGCAGGTCGGCCTGCTGCGTGCGCGTGGGCATGCCGGTGGACGGCCCGCCGCGCTGCACGTCGATGATCGTCACCGGAATCTCGGCGAAGTAGGCGAGGCCGATGAACTCCGTCATCAGCGACACGCCGGGCCCGGACGTGGCGGTGAAGGCGCGCGCACCGTTCCAGCCGGCGCCCACGACCATGCCGATCGACGCGATCTCGTCCTCGGCCTGCACGATCGCGAAGTTGTTCTGGCCCGTGGCCGCGTCGACGCGGTACTTGCCGCAGTACTTCTGGAACGCCTCGGCGAGCGACGAGCTCGGCGTGATGGGGTACCACGCGCACACCGTCGCGCCGCCATACATGCAGCCGAGCGCGGCGGCCGCGTTGCCGTCGATGAAGATGTGCTCGCCCACCTTGTCGGCACGCTTCACCGCGAGGCCGATCGGGTCGAGATGGTCGCGCGCGAATTCGCGGCCGGCGGTGAAGGCGCGAATGTTGGAGTCGAGCAGCCGCTCCTTGCCGCGGTACTGCTCCGCGAAGAGCTTTTCCACCACGTCGGCGCTGATGCCCAACAGCATGCTCAGGGCGCCGACGTACATGATGTTCTTGAACAGCTGCCGCTGGCGCGCGTCTTCGTAGGTGGCATTGCAGATCGCGGTGAGCGGCATGCCGATCACGTGCACGCCGTCGCGAAACGCGCTCTCGGGAAGCGGTCGCGTCGAGTCGTAGAACAGGTAGCCGCCGGGTTCGATCTCGCTCAGATCCTGCTCCCAAGTCTGCGGGTTCATCGCCACCATCATGTCGATGCCGCCGCGCCGCCCGAGCCAGCCGTGCTCGCTGACGCGCACCTCGTACCACGTGGGCAGGCCCTGGATGTTGCTCGGGAAGATGTTGCGCGGGCTCACGGGCACGCCCATGCGCAGGATCGCCTTGGCGAACAGCTCGTTGGCCGAGGCCGACCCGGAGCCGTTGACGTTGGCGAACTTGATGACGAAGTCGTTGACGAGCTCCAACCTTTTCACTTGGCCATCTCCACCACCGGCGGCTGCCGCCTCTTGTGATCGCGGCACAGCTCGCCGGCCTGCGTGGTCTGCAGCAGGAACTTCTGCATGTCCCACGCGCCGGTCGGGCAGCGCTCGGCGCACAGGCCGCAGTGCAGGCAGACGTCTTCGTCCTTGACCATCACGCGGGCCGTCTTCAGCGGGCCACCGACGTACAAGTCCTGCTCGAGGTTCTTCGCCGGCGCCTTCAGTCGCGTGCGCAAGTCGGCCTCGTCGCCATCGGCGGTAAAGCTGATGCAGTCGGTCGGGCAGATGTCGACGCAGGCGTCGCACTCGATGCACTGGCTGGCGGTGAACACCGTCTGCACGTCGCAGTTCAGGCAGCGCTGCGCCTCCTTGAAGGCCGTCGCGGCATCGAAGCCGAGCTCCACCTCGACCTTGATGCTGGCCAGCGCGCGCTCGGCCTTCTCCCAGGGCACCTTGAAGCGCAGGTCGTTGCTGACCGCGTTGTCATAGCTCCACTCGTGGATGCCCATCTTCTGCGACAGCAAATTCACGTGCGGCGGCGGACGTCGCGTCACGTTCTCGCCGTGCAGCAGCCGGTCGATCGACACCGCGGCCTCGTGGCCGTGCGCGACCGCGGTGATGATGTTCTTCGGGCCGAGTGCCGCATCCCCGCCGAAGAAGACCTCGCGGCGCGTGGACTGGAAGGTCGTGCGGTTCAGCAGCGGCAATCCATCGCCGCCGAACTCGATGCCGCAATCACGCTCGATCCAGGGGAAGGCGTTCTCCTGGCCGACCGCGATCAGCACCTCGTCGCATTCGATCAGCACGTCGGGCTGGCCGCTCGGCACCAGGCTGCGCTTGCCCCGCGCGTCGTAGCGCGCCTCGACGATCTGAAAGCGCATGCCGGTGAGCGTGTCGTTCTCGTGCACGAAGGCCAGCGGCACGTGGTAGTTGAGGATCGGGATGCCCTCGTGCATCGCGTCCTCCTTCTCCCACGGCGATGCTCGCATCTCTTCGAAGCCGCTGCGCACGATGACCGTCACGTCATGGGCGCCCATGCGCCGCGCCGAGCGGCAGCGCGCGACCTTCGTGACGTGGCCGAAGTACACCGACGCCAGCCAGTCGATGCCCACATGGATGTGCGCTGCAGCCTCTTGCCGGCCGGGCAGCTCGAGATCGCGGCCGCGGGGCGCGCCACAGCCGACGAACACCGCGTCGAAGCCGTGATCGAGCAGCGCGCGCATCGAATCGATGCGCTGGCCGCCGCGGAAATCGACGCCGAGGTCGAGGATGTATCCGACCTCCTCGTCGATCACTTCCTCGGGCAAACGAAAGCGCGGCACCTGCGTGCGCATGAAGCCGCCGCCCTTGGCGTCGGCATCGAACACCGTGACGGCGTAACCGAGTGGTGCCAGATCGCGCGCCACCGTCAGCGACGCGGGCCCCGCGCCAATGCAGGCCACGCGCTTGCCGTTACGCTGTGCGGCGGGCCGCGGCAGCTGCGCGCGGATATCGCCCTTGTAGTCGGCAGCGACGCGCTTGAGGCGGCAGATCGCAACAGGCTCCGGCTTCTCGGCATTCGCTTCCTCGACGCGGCCACGGCGGCACGCGGGCTCGCAGGGCCGGTCACAGGTGCGGCCGAGGATGCCCGGGAAGACGTTGGACACCCAGTTGACCATGTAGGCATCGCTGTAGCGACCCTGCGCGATCAGCCGGATGTATTCCGGCACGGGCGTGTGGGCCGGGCAGGCCCATTGGCAATCGACGACTTTGTGGAAGTGCGTGGGATCGGCAACGTTCGTGGGTTGCACCGCTGTCTCCTGCCGTCAGGCTCGCCATGGCCTCGTGGGCCACAGCTCGCCGTTGTGTTTGGAGACCAGTCTACGCCTGCCGTTCCAACCGTGATACCGGTAGTGACGTGATTTGCGCTGCAAGCAACGCGTGCCCGCCACAACGCACGGTCATTGCCGGTGCAACTGGCGCGGCGAGCGGTACTCGCCTAGAACGGGGCGCATGACATCACGACGCACCCTCACCCCCTGGTCACACGCAATGGACATTGCCACCGGCGCGCCCGAGGTCATCTCACGCCGGCTGGCGATGTTCAACCAGCCCGGCCCATGGACACAGGCCGCGATGCGCGAAGCACAGCGCATGGTGCTCGAGAAGCTGCTGGCAGCCCACGAATCCTGGTGGGCCGTCGTACGTACCGCGTTCACCGCCGGCCTCGTGCCGCCGGTGGGTTCGGCGCTGTGGCTGCGCCCGCCCAGCAAGCGCGCCACGCAACAGGCCATGCGCGCGGCCCATCAGGTATTGCACCCGGTGAGCCGCCGCGTGAATGCCAACGTGAAGCGGCTGCGAAACAAGAAGAACTAGACCGGCAGCACGCGCTGCGGCTTGATCGATCCATGGACCTTGTGGCCCTT
>VBDL01000014.1 GCA_005884255.1 Betaproteobacteria bacterium
GACAGCATGCGCTGGCGGCCGGCCTTGTTGATCGCGTCGTTGATGTCCAGCACCTGGGCGCGCGCGCCGCCGGCCACTGCGAGTGCGGCGCCCAGCGCGAGAAGCTCACGTCGTTGCATGGTCATGACAGCACCCCGATCGCCGGGTACGACGATCGACCCTCCGAGAGGGTCGGGCCTTGCTTGGGGCGGCCCGGCGCGGCGGCCCGTGAAGAACAGGTTGACACTTATGTCCCTTCCCTTCAGGCCACCGGCTCGAACTGGCGCGTGTCCACATGCGCCTTGTCGAATTCGAACCACGGGTCGGGCTCGCCGTCGAGCGCGAACTGCAGCCGCTCCCACAGCGCCTTGCGGTTCTCGGCGTCGTCGAGCACCTTCTTCTTCACGTAGTCGAGGCCGACGCGGCCGACGTAGTGGCACGTGCGCTCCAGGTACCAGCCTTCCTCGCGGTACAGCTGCAGGAAGGCGCCGCTGTACTCGAGCACCTCGGCCGCGGTCTTCACCTTGCAGAAGAACTCGGCGACCTCGGTCTTGATGCCGCCGTTGCCGGCCACATAGATCTCCCAGCCGGAGTCGACGCCGATCACGCCCACGTCCTTGATGCCGGCCTCGGCGCAGTTGCGCGGGCAGCCCGACACCGCTAGCTTGACCTTGTGCGGCGCGTACATGCGCCACAGCGCGCGCTCCAGGTCCTTGCCCATCTGCGTGGAGTCTTGCGTGCCGAAGCGGCACCATTCACTGCCGACGCAGGTCTTCACCGTGCGCAGCGCCTTCGCATAGGCATGGCCCGAAGGCATGCCGATGTCCTTCCACACGTTGACCAGGTCTTCCTTCTTCACGCCGAGCAGGTCGATGCGCTGGCCGCCGGTGACCTTGACGGTGGGGATCTTGTACTTGTCCACCACGTCGGCGATGCGGCGCAGCTCGTCGGCCGTGGTCTCGCCGCCCCACATGCGCGGGATCACCGAGTAGGTGCCGTCCTTCTGGATGTTGGCGTGGGAGCGTTCGTTGATGAAGCGCGATTGCGGATCGTCCTTCGCCTCCTTCGGCCAGGTGCTGATGAGGTAGTAGTTGATCGCCGGGCGGCAGCTCGAGCAGCCGTTGGGCGTGCGCCATTCGAGGGCCTTGTAGACGCCGTCCGTGGTGAGCAGCTTGGAGCCGTCGGCCTGCCGCGTGCGGATCGCCTGGCGCACCTCGTCGTGGCTGTAGTCGGTGCAGCCGCACATTGCCTTCTTCTTCGGCGTGGCGGAGTAGTCGCCGCCGGCCGTGAACATCAGGAGCTGCTCGACCAGGCCGGTGCACGAGCCGCAGGAGGCGCTGGCCTTGGTGTGCTTGCGCACCTCTTCCAAGGTGAACAGGCCCTTCTCCTTGATGGCCTTGCAGATGCTGCCCTTGTTGACGCCGTTGCAGCCGCAGACCTCGTCGCTGTCGGCCATCGCGGCGGCCTTGTTGTGGCCCTCGTGCCCGGTGTCGCCGATGTTCGATTCGCCGAACATCAGCTTGTCGCGGATGTCGGCCACGGTGCGGCCTTCACGCACCAGCTTGAAGTACCACGAGCCGTCGACCGTGTCGCCGTAGAGGCAGGCGCCGACCAGCTTGTCGTCCTTGATCACCAGCTTCTTGTAGACGCCACCGGACGGATCGCTCATCACGATCTCCTCGCAGCCATCGCCGCCCATGAAATCGCCGGCGGAGAAGAGGTCGATGCCGGTGACCTTCAGCTTGGTGCTGACCTGGCTGCCGGTGTAGCGCCCGATGCCGAACTGCGCGAGGTGCGTCGCGCAGACCTTGCCTTGCTCGAACAGCGGCGCCACCAGGCCGTAGGCGATGCCGCGGTGCGCGGCGCATTCGCCCACCGCATAGACGCGCGGGTCGGTGACCGTCTGCATCGTGTCGCTGACGACGACGCCACGGTTGCAGTGGATGCCGATCTTCTCGGCGAGCTCGGTGTTCGGGCGGATGCCGGCGGCCATCACCACCAGGTCGGCGGGGATCTCCTTGCCGTCCTTGAACTGCACGGCCATCACGCGGCCGGACTTGTCGCCGATCAGCGCCTGCGTCTGCGCGCCGATGAGGAACTTGAGGCCCCGGGCTTCGAGCGACTTCTGCAGCAGCTTGCCAGCGGCATCGTCGAGCTGGCGCTCCATCAGCCACGGCATGATGTGCACCACGCTGACCTGCATGCCGCGCAGCATCAGGCCATTGGCCGCTTCCAGGCCGAGCAGCCCGCCGCCGATGACCACTGCATGCTGGTACTTCGCGGCCGCGTCGATCATGGCGTTGGTGTCGGCGATGTCGCGGTAGGCGATCACGCCGTCGAGCTCCTTGCCAGGCACCGGCAGGATGAACGGGTTGGAGCCGGTGGCCAGCAGCAGCCGGTCGTACTCGGCCTCGGTGCCGTCCTCGGCGCGCACGATGCGGCGGCGGCGGTCGATGTCGACGACCTTCTTGCCCAGGTGCAAGGTGATGCCGTTCTCTTCGTACCAGCTCACCGGGTTGAGCACGATCTCGTCGAGCGTCTGCTCGCCGGCCAGCACCGGGCTCAGCAGGATGCGGTTGTAGTTCGGGTGCGGCTCGGCGCCGAACACCGTGATGTCGTAGAGATCGGGCGCGATCTTCAGCAACTCTTCCAGCGTGCGCACGCCGGCCATGCCGTTGCCCACCATCACCAGCTTCAACTTCTTCATCGCATCAACTCCACGCAAGCTCGGTGCCAGTGCGTGCACCACAATCCGGAAAATTTCATGACGCCCAACCGATGAGCTTCGACGTCGACATTGGCTACGCCTGCGAGGCGGGCCCGAGGGAACACAACGAGGACTTCGCCGGCGTGCTGCGCCCGCCGCCGCACGACGAGGCGCGCGGCCTGCTGGCGGCGATTGCCGACGGCGTGTCCACCGGCGGGCGCGGCCGCGAGGCGGCGCAGACCTCGGTGATGTCGCTGGTCACCGACTTCCACGCCGTGCCGGCGACCTGGGAAACCACCGTCGCGCTCGACCGCCTGATCGGCGCGCACAACTCTTGGCTGGCCGATCACAACCGGCGTCGCCAGGGCGAGGGCGGACAGCAAGGCTCGGCGCTGACGACGCTGACCGCGCTCGTGCTGCAAGGCCACACCTGGACGGTGGCGCATGTCGGCGACACGCGCGCCTGGTTGCTGCGCGACGGCGAGTGCGTGCAGCTGACGCAAGACCATGCGCTCGACCACCCGGACCTGCGCAGCCAGCTGACGCGCGCGATGGGCCTGGACGACAGCGTGCGCGTCGACTTCCTGCAAGGCGAGCTGCATGCCGGCGACACCTTCATGCTCACCAGCGACGGCGTGCACCATGCGCTGAAGCGCCGCCGCCTGGTCGATCTGGCGTGCGAGGGCAGCGCGCAGGAGGCGAGCGACGCGATCGTGCGCGCCGCGCTCGATGCCGGCGGCCGCGACAACGCCACCGCGCTGGTGCTGCGCGTGCGCGGCCTGGCCAGCGGCGCGCTGGCCGACGCGCTGCGCCAGGGCCGGCAGCTGCCGGTGCCCCTGCGCTTGAAGGTGGGCGACACGCTCGATGGCTACACGATCACCGCGCTGGTCGCCGACACCGGCGTGCACCGCCTGTTCCAGGCGCGCGACAACGCGACGCGCGAGCTGGTGGCGATCAAGACCTTGCACGAATCGCGCGCCAGCGACCCCGAGGAGCGCGCGACCCTGGCGCACGAGGCGTGGCTCGGCCTGCGCGTCACCGAGCGCGAGGGCCAGGGCTTCGTGCGCGTGCGCGAGGTGAAGGAAGCCAGTGCCTTCTACGTCGTGTTCGACTGGCACAGCGGCAGCACGCTGGAGCAGATGCTGTCCGACGGCCGCTCGTTCAGCGTCAACGAAGTGGTGCAGGGCGGCATCGCCGCGGCGCGCGCGCTCGGCCGCCTGCACCGCCAGCGCGTCGTTCATCGCGACATCAAGCCGGCCAACCTGCACCTGGCCGACGACGGCCAGTGGCGCGTGCTCGACCTGGGCGTGGCGATCTCCGGCCGCGAGCCGCATGCCACGCGCGAGCTGCATGCCGGCACGCCGAGCTACATGAACCCCGAGCAGTGGGAAGAGGGCGGCGCCGCCGACGCGGCCAGCGACCTCTACGCGCTCGGCGTCACGCTGTACCGCTGGCTCAGTGGCCGACTGCCCTACGGCGAGATCGAGCCCTATCAGACCGGCCGCTTCCGCCGCGACCCCGTGCCGCCGTCGCGCCTGCGGCCCGAGGTGCCGATCTGGCTCGATCATGTGGTGCTCAAGGCCGTGGGCCGCGACGCCCGCCAGCGCTTCGAAACCGCTGAGGAGTTTCTGCTGGCCCTCGAGCGCGGCGCATCGCGCCCGCTCGCACCGCCGCCCGCCACGCCGCTGATGCGCCGCGACCCGGCCGGGCTGTGGAAGCTGGCCTTCGCGATCTCGGCGCTGTTCAATGCGCTGCTGATCGTGTGGCTGCTGTTCCTGCCGCGATAGGCTCACGCCGCGGCTCCCCGCGCGTTCGACTCGCGCTTCACGGGTGCGTTGGCATGGGAGGCCTTGGCTCGGCCGCCCTTCTCGGCCCAGGTGCGCGTCCAGCGGATCTGCATCACGCGCATCACCCCGAGCATCACCACCGCGAGCACCGCGAACATCACGAAGCCCCAGGTGTAGCTGCCCAGGTACTGCTTGGACAGGCCCATCGAGTTCGGCACCAGGCCACCGCCGAGCGCGCCGATCTCGCCGATCATCGAGCCGGCCACCGCGGTGGTCGCCGGCCAGCGCAGCGGCACCAGCTGAAACAGCGCGCCGTTGCCCGCACCCAGCGCGGCGAAGCACAGCATCAGCAGCAGCGTGGTGAGCACCAGCGAGCTCGACGAGAAGCCGATCAGCACGAGGCACACGGCGACCACCGCGAGCACGAGCGTCAGCGTGTTGACGCCGCCCCAGCGGTCGGAGATCCAGCCGCCAGCCACGCGCACGGCGGCGCCCATGAACGCGGCGAGCATCGTCAACTGCCCCGCCTGCACCTTGCTGACGCCGAACTGGTCGTAGTAGTAGGAGGGCAGGAAGGTCGTCAGGCCGATGAAACCACCGAAGGTCACGCCGTAGATCAGGCTGAAGGCCCAGCCGTCCTTCTCGAACAGGCAGGCGATGTGCTCGCGGAAGCTCGCATGCGCGTCCACATCCGGCGGCTCCTTCGCGAGGACGATCATCACGACGATCGGCAGCAGAATCGCAGCGGCGGCGACGCCGTACACCGCCTGCCAGCCCAGCCAGTTGGCCAGCGGCGGAGCGACCAGCACCGACACCGCGGTGCCCACGTTGCCGGCGCCCACCAAGCCCATCGCCAGGCCCTTGTGCTGCGGGGGGAACCAGCCCGAGCCGAGCGAAAGCGCAACGCCGAAGCTGGCGCCGGCGATACCCAGCAACACGCCCATGGCCAGCAGGTCGTTGAAGGTGTGCACGAAGAAGAAGCCGAACAGCATCGCCACCGCGATCAAGCCCATCTCGACCAGCGTGGCGCTCTTGCGGCCGATGTACTGGGCCAGCACGCCGAGCGGGAAGCGCATCAGCGCGCCGGCGATGATCGGCACCGACAGCATCAGCCCCTTCTGCGCCGGCGAGAGCTTGAAGGTCTCGCTGATGAATGGCGCCATCGCACCGTTGAGCACCCAGATGCAGCAGGAGAAGGTGAAGTAGAGGAACGCGGCAAACAGCGTCGGCCCATGGCCGGCGCTGAGAAAGATCTTGAATGTGCTGCGGGGGACGACGCTCATGCGGTGCTCCAAGGCTCAAACATTCCTCGGACACGGCGGTCCGGGACTGGAGGCACTTCGCTGCGCACCACGTTGCACGCATGATCGGCGGTGCTGGTTCGCCGACCGGGTGCGTCGTTACACCCAGGCGGCGGGGACGCAACAACCATGCCAAGGAGCATCCTGCAGGCCCCGAAGCTGCTCTATGCTTCGGGCCCCGCCCACCGGTTTCCCTCTGACAGGCCGCTGTACACCGTGATTTCCGCGCTTCTCGCCTCCTCCGACTCAGCCGGCGCCGCCGCGCTGTCTGCCGACTTGTCCAGCGTCGGCATTCACGTGCTTGGTGCCTTCGGATGCGACGCACTGGTGCGTGAAGCGGTGCGCCAGGCACCGGATGTGGTCGTCTGCTGGGAGCCGTCGCCGGGCGAGGCGCTGTTTCGCGCGACCGAAATGCTGGCCGCCACGGCAGCTTTGCCCGTGGCCTTGTTCACCCTGGACGCCGACGCGGCGAAGATCGAGCGCGCGCTGCGTGCCGGGGTTCACGAAGTGGTCGTCAATGGCCATGCCGCGCCGCGGCTGCGCAGCGTGTTGCAGACGGCCATGGCGCGTTTTCGCCGTGAGCAGGAGCTGCGCGAGGCGATGGCCGACCTGACGCACCGTTATGAGGAGCGCAAGCTGGTCGACCGCGCCAAGGGCCTGTTGATGAGCGTGCGCCAGTTGCCCGAGGAGGAAGCCTTTCGCGTGCTGCGCACGGCGGCCATGCAGGCCAATCTGCGCCTGGGCCAAGTGGCGCAGCAGGTCATCGACGGTGCGCGCAGCGCCGAAGGCGTGAACCGCGCCGGGCAGCTGCGCATGCTGTCGCAGCGCATCGTCAAGCTGCAGGCGCTGCTGGCGGCCGGCAGCGGTGCAGACGAGGCGGCGCCGCGGCTGGCGGCGTCGGTCGAGCGGGTCGAGCAGACCCTGACGCTGCTCGAGCGCCAGCTCTCCAGCGCCACCTTCGGCGATCTGCTGAGCGCGCTGGCCGGACCCTGGGGTGAACTGAAAAGCGCCTTGCAGGCCGACGCCAGCGCTGCCGAGCTTCCGGCCATCGATGCACTCGCCGAGCGCCTGCTCGATGCCGCCGAGCGGTTGACTGCAGCGCTCGAGGGCGCCGGCGTCAAGCCGACGCTGGCGGTGATCAACCTCTGCGGCCGCCAGCGCATGCTGTCGCAGCGGCTGGCCAAGCAGGCGCTGCTCGGCGTGCTGCTCGGCGGCGAGGCGGGGCAGCAGGCACAGCAGGCCGCGCGCGAGACGATGGAGGCCTTCGAGGCCGCTCTGGCGCGGCTGCGCGCGGCGCCGCTGTCGAGCGAGGAAATCCGCGCCGCGCTCGATGCGTCGACGCAGGCCTGGCATGAGCTGCTGTCGGGTGCCGCGCAGGCCGGCAGCGAAGGCGGCCGCGCCGTGCTGGCGCGGGCCAGCGAGGGCCTGCTGGAGCTGTTCGAGACGCTGACGCAGCGCTACGAGCACAGTCTGCAGGCCCTGTTGGGCTGACCCTTCGATACCTCAGGGCGGGGTCGTATCGAAGCCTGACCCCTCGGGTGAGGCATGCGGGGCAACTCGGAGACATTTGTTTACCGCCACTGAGTATCATCAAGCTAGGGGTGTGGAACCCTCGGCGGGCACTGGTCTCTTGTGCGCATGCGCCGGGATCACAACAATGTTTTGGATCGGTGCACAGGCGGCACCGGCTCCTCCGTGGGGACGTAGTTCACATGATCGACTTGGCCAAGAGCACCGGCACGGGCGCGTCTACAGGGTTGGCGCAGCTCGGCCTGCCCGACCGGGCACCCGGCGCGCTCGATGCGCTGCTGGCAACGCTGATCGAGCGCATGGGCGCGCGCTGGGCGGTGAAGGATGCGGCCACCGGCCGCTATCTGGGCGTCAGCGCCGACATGGCCGAGTTCTTGGGCCGCGCGCCGCAAGATGTGATCGGCCGCAGTGATACCGAGCTGCTGGATGCGCCGCTGGCCACGGCCCTGCGCGCCGCCGAGCAGACGGCACTGGCCCAGGGTCAGCCGCTGACCAGCGAGCATCGCTTCGAATGGAAGGGCGCGCGGCACGAGTTCAATGTGCTGCGCCTGGGCGTCGCAGGCGAGGGCGGCGCGCGCTGGCTGTGCAGCATCTGGTTCGACCAGGCCGCACAGCGCCAGCGCGACGCGCAGCTGCGCACGGCACTGGATCAGCTCGAGCAGCAGCAGCGCGCCAACGAGCAGCTGCGCCGCGAGATCAAGGACCAGGCGCTGCGCGACCCGATGACGGGCCTCTACGGCCGCACACACTTCGACGATCAGCTGCGCCGCGAAGTGGACCTGTCGACACGCGAGCACCGCGAGTTCGCGCTGGTCTTCATCGAGATCGATCCGGTGTCGGCAGCGGTGCACGAGCTGGGCGAGGCGGCGTATGACCGCGTGCTCGAGGCACTGGGCCGGCTGCTGCGCAGCAACACGCGGGCGATGGACGCGTCGTGCCGGCTGGGCGACAACCGCTTCGCGATCCTGCTGTCCGGCGTGGGCCTGGCCACGGCGCATTCGCGCATGGAGGGCCTGCGCCGCCAGTGCGCCACGCAGATCGTCATGCACGAGGGCCGCGAGCTGGGGCTGACGGTGTCGATGGGCGTGGCCAGCTTCCCGCACACGTCGAGCACGCAGGAATCGCTGGTCGGCTCTGCCGAAACGGCACTGCAGGAAGCGCAGAGGCGCGGCGGCAACCACGTCACGCTGGCCAGCATCCGCTTCGAGAATAGTTAGGGCGCAAACCCCTTCCACAGCATGTACGCCGCCAGCGCGTACAGC
>VBDL01000708.1 GCA_005884255.1 Betaproteobacteria bacterium
TGCGTCACCTACGAGGTGTCGCCGCCGTCGTGGGAGCGCGCGCAGTGCAAGGTGCGTGTCAGCGGTTCCGGTATGAGCACGCAGGCGCCGCCACTGTCGGTGGTCAGCGAAGTGTCGAGCACCTTCATGGAATCGACGCTCGAAGATGTGCACGGCAGCGTGCAGGTGGCTAGCGTCGAGCTGTCGGGCCAGCTCGTCGGCGACATCGGCGTGACGCTCGGCAAGATCGACACCCAGCTGGGGCGCGCACCGATCATCA
>VBDL01000709.1 GCA_005884255.1 Betaproteobacteria bacterium
GCGTGCGCCGCGGCAGTGCGGTCGCGCTCGGCGGCGACGGCCAGGTCACGCTGGGCAACGTCGTCGTCAAGGCCAGTGCGCGCAAGGTGCGCAAGCTCTATCACGACCAGGTGCTCGCCGGCTTTGCCGGCGCCACCGCCGACGCCTTCACCCTCTTCGAGCGCTTCGAGGCCAAGCTGGAGAAGCACCAGGGCCACCTGGTGCGCGCCGCCATCGAGCTCACGAAAGACTGGCGCACCGACCGCGTGCTGCGCCGCCTGGAGGCGATGCTCGCGGTGGCCGACAAGGACGCGTCGCTGATCATCACCGGCAACGGCGACGTGCTCGAGCCCGAGCACGGCATCGTCGCCATCGGCTCCGGCGGCGCCTATGCGCAGGCCGCCGCGCGGGCGCTGCTCGAGCACACCGAGATGGCGCCGCAGGACATCGTCAAGAAGTCGCTCGAGATCGCCGGCGAGATCTGCATCTACACCAACATGAACCACACGATCGAAGTGCTGGGGTCGGGAGCGGCAAAGTGAGCACGATGACCCCGCAGGAGATCGTCTCGGAATTGGATCGCCACATCGTCGGCCAGCAGAACGCCAAGCGCGCGGTGGCGATCGCGATGCGCAACCGCTGGCGGCGCCAGCAGGTCGACGAGAAGCTGCGCGGCGAGATCACGCCGAAGAACATCCTGATGATCGGCCCCACCGGTGTGGGCAAGACGGAGATCGCGCGGCGGCTGGCGCGCTTGGCCGATGCGCCGTTCATCAAGGTCGAGGCGACCAAGTTCACCGAGGTCGGCTATGTCGGCAAGGACGTCGACTCGATCGTGCGCGATCTGCTCGACATGGCCGTCAAGCAGGAACGCGAGGCGGCCATGCGCCGCCACCGCACACGCGCCGAGGACGCCGCCGAGGAGCGCGTGCTCGACATCCTGGTGCCGCCGGCCCGCGTGGGCGGCAGCGACTTCGGGCTCGCGCCGCCCTCCCCGCCGCCGGACAACACGGCGCGCCAGGTGATGCGCAAGCGCCTGCGCGAAGGCGCGCTGGCCGACAAGGAAGTCGAGGTCGAGGTCGCCGAGCCGCGCGCGTCGCTCGAGATCATGAGCCCGCCCGGCATGGAGGACATGGCCGAGCAACTCAAGGGCATGTTCGCCAACCTGGGCGGCCCGCAGCGGCGCAAGACGCGCAAGCTGAAGATCGCCGATGCGATGAAGCTGCTGGTCGACGAGGAGGCCGCCAAGCTCGTCAACGAGGACGAGATCAGGACGCGCGCGGTGGCCAATGCCGAAGGCAACGGCATCGTGTTCATCGACGAGATCGACAAGGTGACGTCGCGCTCGGAAATGAGCGGCGCCGACGTGTCGCGCCAGGGCGTGCAGCGCGACCTGCTGCCGCTGGTCGAAGGCACGACGGTGAACACCAAGTACGGCATGGTAAAGACCGACCATATCCTGTTCATCGCGTCGGGCGCCTTCCACTTGTCCAAGCCGAGTGATCTCATTCCCGAGCTGCAAGGGCGCTTCCCAATCCGCGTCGAGCTCGGCTCGTTGAGCGTCGATGACTTCGAGGCCATCCTCACCAGCACGCATGCGAGCCTGGTCAAGCAGTACCAGGCGCTGCTCGCCACCGAGGGCGTGACGTTGCAGCTCACGCCCGAGGCGATCCGCCGCGTCGCGCAGATCGCCTACGAGGTGAACGAGCGCACCGAGAACATCGGCGCGCGGCGGCTGTCGGGCGGGCAGACGGTGTCGCTCGATGCGAAGGCGGTCGACAGCAAGCTCGGCGAGCTGGCGAAGGACGAGGACCTGTCGCGCTACATTCTTTGAACACCCCCTACGGCCTTCGGCCGCCCCCTCAAGGGGGCGACACCGGCGGACTGGCGGAGCCAGATCCGCGGTGTCCACTTGATCAGGCCGCTCGCGCCCGATACTGCGCAATGGTCAGCAGCCCGTCGAAGATCAGCGAGTCGATCAGCTCGTAGGGCAGGTGCAGGTAGGGCGCGACCTTCCAGCCGGCACCGCCGGTGACGAGGATGTGCGGCTCCTCGCCGGTGTAGCGGCGCAGGCGGTCGGCCATGTGCTCGATGGCGCCGGTGATCGCATAGGTGCCGCCGCTGGTCAGCGCGTCGCTGGTGTTGGTGGGGAAGTCGACCACCTCGCCGGTGGGCACGCGCAGCCCCGCGGTGCCGCTTTCCAGCGCGCGCAGCATGATGCCGTGGCCGGGCAGGATCAGCCCGCCGAGGAAGCGGCCCTGCGGATCGATCGCATCGACGGTGACCGCGGTGCCGACCATCGCCACCAGCGCCGCACCATGGTGGCCGCGGCGCTGCAGGTGCTCGCGCGCACCGATCACCGCCACCCAACGATCGGCGCCCAGCCGCGCCGGGTGCTCGTAGCCGTTGTGCACGCCGGCCTCGTCGTGGCCGGGCACCACCCAGCTCGGATGCAGACCCCACAGCTCGTCGAGCTGGTCTTCGACGCGGTGGCGCACCGCATCGCCGGCGACGCAGCAGCCGAGCACCGCGCCCGGTGCGGCGAGGCCCGACCAGTCGGTCTCGCCGAGCTGGTCGATCATTTCGAGGAACACCGCGCCGTGCTGCTGCGGCACCGCGCCCGGCTCGCGCGCCGTGTACAGGGCCCACTTCAGGCGCGTGTTGCCGATGTCGATGGCGAGGAACATCTGTTGCTCAGGGTT
>VBDL01000710.1 GCA_005884255.1 Betaproteobacteria bacterium
GGGCTGGTGAACCAGGCGCTGCACTTCATTGGCATCGGCCCGATGAAGCTGCTCTACACCGAGGCCGCGGTCGTCATCGCGCTGGTGCACGTGATGCTGCCGTTCATGGTGATCCCGGTGTGGACCTCGCTGCAGAAGCTCGACCCCGCCGTTGAGCATGCGGCGCTGTCGCTGCGCGCGTCGCACTTCACCACCTTGCGCCGCATCGTGCTGCCGCAGGTGCTGCCCGGCCTCCTCTCGGGCAGCCTGATCGTCTTCGGCCTCAGCGCCAGCGCCTTCGCGATCCCCGGCCTGCTCGGCGGGCGGCGGCTGAAGATGGTGAGCACCGTCGTCTACGACGAATACCTGCACGAGCTGAACTGGCCGCTGGGCGCAGCCATTGCGCTGACCTTGCTGCTGGCCAACCTGGTGGTCATGCTCACGTACAACCGCGTCGTCGAAGGCGCGTACCGAAAGTCGCTGGGATGAGCTCGCGCAACGGCCCGCTCGCGCTCGCCTTCCACACGCTGGTGGTCGCCTTCATGCTGGCGCCGCTGCTCATCGTCTGCGTCGTCGCCTTCACGCCCGAGAACACGCTGAGCATCCCGACCACGCGCTTCTCGCTGCGCTGGTTCGAGGCCATCTTCGCGCATCCGGACTTCGTGCAGTCGTTCCGCAACAGCCTGGCACTGGCGCTCAGCTCGGCGACGCTGGCCACCGCGATCGCGATTCCCGCGGGCCTGGCGCTCACGCGCTACAGCTTCCGCGGCCGCGAAGCGCTCAACGGCCTCTTCCTCTCGCCGCTGATCATTCCGCACCTGGTGCTCGGCGTCGCGCTGCTGCGCCTGTTCGCACTGATCGGCGCGACCGGCAGCTTCTTCTGGCTGGTGCTCGCGCACGTGGTCGTCATCACGCCGTATGTGCTGCGGCTGGTGGTGGCCGCTGTCGTCGGCTTCGACCGCAGCGCCGAGCAGGCGGCACTGTCGCTCGGCGCGAGCCCGGCCACGGTGTTCCGCCGCATCACGCTGCCGATGATCCTGCCCGGTGTGACCGGCGGCTGGCTGCTCGCTTTCATCAACAGCTTCGACGAGGTGACGATGTCGATCTTCGTCACCGCGCCGTCCACCGTGACCTTGCCGGTGCGCATGTACATGTACGCGACCGAGTCGATCGACCCGCTGATGGCGGCGGTGTCGGCGCTGATGGTCGCGATCACCGCGCTGGCCATGCTGCTGCTCGACCGCGCCTACGGCCTCGACAAGATCCTTGTCGGGCATCGATGAGTTTCCCCATGTTCCAACGTCTTGCCGAGGTGCATCGCGCGCCGGTGGCCTTCACGCTCGATGGCCGCGCCGTGTCGGCGCTCGCCGGCGACACCGTGCTCACCGCGGTGCTCTGCCAAGGCGCGCCATTGCGCCGCAGCGAATTCAGCGGCGAGCCGCGCGCCGGCTTCTGCCTGAT
>VBDL01000711.1:0-426 GCA_005884255.1 Betaproteobacteria bacterium
CGGCAAGGACATTGCCGGGCACCAGAGCTTCCTGGCGGGCTTTTCCAACCGGGGCGCCAAGGTGGCCCTGACGGCGCCGGGCGTGGCGGTGGTCTCGACCATCTTCGATGACCGCTGGGGCGTCATGTCGGGCACGTCAATGGCCACTCCCATCACGACGGGGGTGTTGGCCAGGCGGCTGGGCGACAGCCCGGTGGTCGCCATGCCGCGCGACGCGGCGCGGGCGGCGGCGATCGTGCAGCTGGCGCGCGACCACGCCGAAGACCTGGGACTGGCGGCCAATATGCAAGGCGCCGGCTTGGCACGATAATGAATCGATGGACCGGTACGTTTTCTTCAGCGCGAACAGCCGCGACGCCAAGGCGCTCGCGGCCGCGAAGAAGACTGCCCGGGCGCTGGGCGCCACGGTGGTCGGCGTGGCTGCGG
>VBDL01000711.1:537-5906 GCA_005884255.1 Betaproteobacteria bacterium
CTGACGGGCCGGCCAGAACCGTCGCGAAGGGGAGCCGAAGGCGGCTCCTTCATTTTTTTCCTGGTCGTGCTTGGTCTGCTGCGGGCAGCTGCGCGCTTCCTCGGGTTCGGCCGGGGCCTGCGCAGCGGCCATCGATCCGTGCTCTGTTGGCTATCCGAGCAGCACTGGATATTGGACACTGTCCAATATCCAGGGTCGCGGGCCACAAACGACAAGGCCTTGCAGCGATGCAAGGCCTTGATTTGACTGGTGGCGCTTCAGGGACTCGAACCCCGGACCTGCGGATTATGATTCCGTCGCTTGGTTGCTCGGGGAGTCGACGCATCAATTGTTTGGCTGATCGCTCGACTTCGCTGCCACCGTAGCCGGCAGCCATGGACACTGGCGACTCGTCGTGAACGATTGCTCGCGAGGCGTATGCCTCAGCTTCCTCAAGCCGCCTCAAGTCACTTTCAAATTGGTCGAGATCTGGATGTATCCTTTGCGGTCATGATTTAACTCGTTGATTTCAAACGATTCGTGCGGATTGCAAATCCGTGTAGGTCGGTTCGACTCCGGCCCGCGCCTCCAAGCTCTTCAACGGCTCCCTCGGGAGCCGTTTTCATTGGGGCCTCGCGGGCGCACACTAACGGTGGGCTGCGGCTGCATCCCGCGGCGCGGTCCGACATCGCTTGTTGCTTCGCTTGAGGAGGCCACCATGTCGATTCCCACGCGCCTATCCAGTTATCTCGAGCAGCTCGGCACGCGCTACGACGTCTGCGCGCACGACTGGAGCCGCAGCAGCGCCGAGACGGCACGCGCCGCTCACGTGCTGCCCAGCCAACTCGCCAAGCCCGTGCTCGTCGAAGACGACGACGGCTGCGTGATGGCCGTCATTCCGGCTGACAAGGCCGTCACGCTACGTGAACTCTCGCGCGCACTCGGCCGCGACGGGCTGCGTCTGTCGGACGAGAACCGCATCTCCGAACTGTTCCAGGACTGCGATCGCGGCGCGATGCCGCCGGTGGGCATGGCCTGGGGCATCGAGACCATCGTCGATGACGAGCTGGAAGCGAACGACGTGGTCTACCTCGAGGCCGGCGACCACCAGCGCCTGCTGCGCATGACGCGCGACCAGTTCCGCGAGCTGATGCGCGGCGCGCGCCACGGGCACTTCTGCAAGACGCTGCACTGAGCGCCACGGCGGCCTCAAGCGCGGGATGCGTGCGCGAACGCATCGGAGTATCGTGACCGCGAAGGTCCAATCCACTGTGTGTTGCCGTGTACGCGCTCGTGCTGGTGTTTCTGTGGAGAAGGTACGGCAGGCTGCTGATCGGCAGCCTGCTGTTGGGCGTCGTCGTGACCACGCTGTACAAGCTGGTCGACGAAATGCAGACCTCCCGCATGCAGGCCGCGCGCCTGAGCAAGATCGGGCGCGAGATGCGCTTTGCGGTGGAAGCGGGGCCCAGCGCTTCGATCCGCTTTCCCGGCGCCGGCCCGTATGACGAGCGGCTTGGCTATCACCAGCTGCCGCAGCTGATCGAGCGATTGAAGCAGCAGGGCTACGGCGTCGCTGCGCAAGCCCGGTCTTCTCCGCAGCTCGTGAAGCTCGGTGAGCAAGGCCTCTTTGCACCGTACAGGGAAAAGGATCAGGCGGGCCTGGAGTTGCGTGACTGCCGCGGCGAGATGCTGTTTGCCGCGCGCTACCCGGAGCGCGTCTATGAGCGGTTCGAGGCGGTGCCGCCACTGCTGGTGAGCGCGCTGTTGTTCATCGAGAACCGCGAGCTGCTCGATGCGCAGCATCCGACGCGCAACCCGGCCATCGAATGGGATCGGCTGGGCAAGGCGGTCGTCGATCAGGTCCGGCACTTGGCCGACGAGAGTCACCCGGCGCCCGGCGCGAGCACGCTGGCCACGCAGATCGAGAAATACCGCCACTCGCCCGAAGGGCGCACGGAGTCGGCCCGTGAGAAGCTGCGCCAGATGATATCGGCCTCGCTGCGCGCCTATCTCGATGGTGAGGACACGTTGCCGCGGCGCCGCCAGATCGTGCTGGGGTACCTCAACACCGTGCCGCTCGCTGCAAAGCCGGGCTTCGGGGAGGTCAATGGGCTGGGCGATGGCCTGTGGGCTTGGTATGGGCGCGATTTCGCGGAGGCGAACAGGCTGCTGGCCGACGCCGCCGCGGCGAACGCGTCAAGCGAGCGTCTTGCGGCGCAGGCGCTGGCTTTCAGGCAGGCGCTGTCACTGATGATCGCGCAGCGCCGGCCGTCCTACTACCTCGGACCCGGGGCCAAAGTGCTCACCGAATTGACCGACAGCTACCTGCGCGTGATGAGCGATGCGGGCCTGATCACGCCGGCGCTGCGCGATGCGGCCCTGCCGCTGCGCCCGCGCTTGATCGCGCAGGGGCCGCCGGAGAAGGCGGTGTCCTTCGTGGAGCGCAAGGCGGCGACGGCCGTGCGCACCAAGCTGTCGGCGATGCTGGAAGTGCCGCGCGCCTACGACCTCGACCGCTTCGATCTGGCCGCCGGCAGCACGCTGGATGGCGAGGTGCAGCGCGCGGCGACTCGACTGCTGCGTGGCTTGAAGGACCCCGTCGAAGCCAAGGCCGCGGGCCTCTATGGCTACCACTTGCTCAACGAAGGTGATGACACGAGCAAGATCGTCTTCAGCTTCACGCTGTTCGAGCGCGGTGACCAAGCCAACCTGCTGCGCGTGCAAACCGACAATGTCGATCAACCCTTCGACATCAACGAAGGGGCCAAGCTCGATCTCGGCTCGACGGCCAAGCTGCGCACGCTGATCACCTACCTCGAGCTGGTTGCCGATCTGCACGCTCGCTGGCATGCGCTGGATGCTGCACAGCTGGCCGCGCTGGAGCTCAACCCCAAGGACATGCTCGCGCGGTGGGCTCGCGAGCACCTGCAGCACGCGAGCGACAAGAGCCTGGAAGCGATGCTCGATGCAGCGATGCTGCGCACCTTCTCGGCCAGCCCCGCCGAAGGCTTCTTCACCGGCGGAGGCCTGCACCACTTCCAGAACTTCGAGCCGGAGGACAACCACCGCGTGCTCACGCTGCGCGAGGCCTTCAAGCGCTCGGTGAACCTCGTCTTCATCCGCGTGATGCGCGAGGTCGTCTATCACATGATGGCCAAGGCGCCGACCGCAAATGCGGCCCTGCTGAAAGACAGTGACGATCCGGCGCGGCGCGCCTACCTGGAGCGCTTCGCCGACAAGGAAGGCCGCGAGTTCCTCGCGCGCTTCTATCGCAAGTATCAGGGCCGCTCGCCCGAGGACGCGCAGGAGCTGTTGCTGGAAAGCGTGCGTGACACGCCGAAGCGGCTCGCCAGCGTCTTCTACGGCCTGGAGCCGCAGGCCAATGCGCAACAGCTTTCCGAATTTCTCGGTTCACAGCTGCCCGGGGCGGAGCCGTCGGAGAAGGTGCTGCGCATACTGGAAGAGCAGCTTGGGCCCGGAAAGCTGTCGCTCACCGATCGCGGCTTCGTCGCCGGCGTGCATCCGCTGGAGCTGTGGCTCGTGGCCTATCTGCGCCAGCATCCCAAGGCCACGGTCGGCGAGGTGTTCGCCGCGAGTGCGCCGCAGCGGCAGGAGGTGTACGGGTGGCTCTTCAGGACGCGGCACAAAGGCGCGCAGGACTTGCGCATCCGTGGCCTGCTCGAGCTCGAGGCCTTTCTCGAGATTCATCGTGCGTGGAAGCGGCTGGGCTACCCGTTCGAGTCGTTGACACCGTCGTACGCCACATCGATCGGCGCCTCGGGCGACAGCTGATGGGCATCATCGTCAACCGTGGCGTTCGCCTGCCGGTGCAGCGCATCGGCTCGCTGCAATTCGCGCGCGATACGCCTTACGAGACGCGGATGGAGTACCAGCCGACCGTGGCGCAGCGCGTGCTGCCCGCTGCGGTGGCCGATGTCGTGCGCCGATCGCTGCTCGACGTGGTGGAGGAGGGCACGGCCAAGCGCCTGAAGGGCACCTTCGTGCGCCGCGACGGCAGCGTGGTGCCCGTTGGCGGCAAGACGGGCACCGGCGACCACCGCTTCGATGTCTACGGCAAGGGTGGGCAACTGATCTCGTCGCGCGTGGTCAACCGCTCCGCAACGTTCGTGTTCCTCATCGGCGACCGCTATTTCGGCACGATGATGGCCTACGTGCACGAGCCCTATGCGGCCAAGTACAAGTTCACCAGCGCGATGCCGGCGCAACTGGTGAAGGCGCTGGCGCCCGCGCTGCTGCCGCTGCTCGAGCGATCAGCGTGCACCAGCACAGAGGGTGATTCAGCCAAGGCGCTCGCGACTTTTCGTTGAGTGCCCCGGAAAACGCAAACGGGCCCTGCATCGCTGCAGGGCCCGTGGCATTTTGGCTCCCCGACCTGGGCTCGAACCAGGGACCTACGGATTAACAGTCCGGCGCTCTACCAACTGAGCTATCGGGGATCGGGAGCCTCACAGTATAGCGTGGTTCTGTGGGTCGATTAATCGAAGACCGGTGTTTCGACACCGAGCACCTTGTGCAGCTTCGGGCTGGTGGTCGTGTATTGCAGGTGGATGCGCTTGTCGGGGAACACGTAGGGCGCGGCGCCGAAGGCCGCGAGCGCGGCCTCGTGGAAGCCGGAGAGGATCAGCTTCTTCTTGCCCGGGTAGGTGTTGATGTCACCCACTGCGAAGATGCCCGGCACGCTGGTCTCGAACTTCTCGGTGTCGACGACGACCTGCTTGCGCTCGATGTTCAAACCCCATTCGCCGATCGGCCCGAGCTTCGGGCTCAGGCCGAAGAAGGCCAGCACCGCGTCGGTGGGCACGACGCGCGTCACGCCGTCGTTGCCGGTCACCTTCACGCCGGTGAGCTTTCCATCGGCCTCGTCGATCCCGGCGATCTGGCCGACGATGAATTGCATCTCATAGGTCTCGCACAGCTCCTTCATGCGCGCCACGGAAGCGGGCGCGGCGCGGAAGCCGTCGCGGCGGTGGATGAGGATCACGCTCTCGGCCTTGTGAGGACCTTCCTGCGCGAAGTTCAGCGTGCAGTCGAGGGCGGAGTCGCCACCGCCGACGATCACCAGGTTCTTGCCGGCGAACTGGGCCGGGTTCCTCACGCGGTAGAAGAGCTGCGTGCCGTCGTACTTGTCGATGCCCTCGACCTTCAGCAGCCTCGGCTGGAACGAGCCGACGCCGCCGGCGATGAAGAGGGTCTTGGTGAGCAGCCGCGTGCCCTTGGAGGTCTCGACGTAGAAGCGCCTATCGGGCTGCTTGTTCACCACCGAGACTTCCTGCCCCAGATGAAAGGTCGCGCCGAAGGGTTCGATCTGCTTGAGCAGGTTGTCGGTGAGATCCTTGCCGGTGCACATCGGCACGGCCGGGATGTCGTAG
>VBDL01000712.1:0-1039 GCA_005884255.1 Betaproteobacteria bacterium
TCCAGCGGCACAGCATGAAGGCGAGCGGGTCGGCCGCGCTGAAGCGCTCGCCGAGCAACCATTCGGCACCGTGCGACGCCAGCTGCGCATCGAGCTGGTCGAGCATCGGCCCGATCTTCGCCTCGGCATGCGCCTGCACCTGCGCCACGCCGTCGGTGTTGCCTTCGTCGACCCAGCGCTCCGGGTAGTAGTAGGCGATCAGCGCCGCCTGCAAGGTGTTGGTCATCCACGCCAACCACTTGTAGAACTGCGCGCGTTCGTTCGTGCCGAGCTTGGGTGCGAGTGCGGCGTCGGCGTGCGTGTCGCACAGGTGCAGCAGGATCGCCACCGTCTCGTAGAGCACCAGCTCGCTGCCGTTGCGCCAGTCCACCAGCACCGGGATCAGCCCGTTCGGGTTGAGCCGCAGATACTCGGCCGACTTGTGCGCGCCCTGGTTGCGGTCGACGTACTGCAGCTCGAACGGCACGCCCAACTCTTCGAGCAGGATGTGCGGCGCCATGCTGGCGTTGCTGGGGTAGTAGTGAAGCTGGATCATTGTTGGCAGTCTCAAGGTGACTTCTGCTGAGCAGGCAGGTCCCGCACACGCACAGATCGCTGCGTGACCGTCACGAACTTCCCGGCGATGCGTTCGGGCTCGTCCAGCAGCGCGAGGATCAGCTCCGCGGGCCTCGCTGGCGGGTAGGCCTCTTGCCGCAGATAGACGATGGCTGGAGGCGCGGGCTCGCCGCGGGCGAACACGAGCTCGCCGTAGTCACGATCGAAGGTCACCACCCACAGTCTGTGCTGCCGGGCATGCGCCATTACGGCGGTATCCGAAGCTCCCGGCATGATTTCCTGTACCGATTCCACAGTGAGGCCGGCGTCGCGCAGCCGCCGCAGAGAGGGCACAGGGAAGTTCTCGTTTACCAGCAATGCTGGCTTCACGCGGCGGCCTTGTGGATGGCCACGTACTGTTCCTCGCGCATCATCTCGGCAGCGAACGCGAGCGCGGCCAGGATGTCATCGCGCGTGATGTGCGGATAGGACTCGAGAATCATCT
>VBDL01000712.1:1065-2883 GCA_005884255.1 Betaproteobacteria bacterium
CGCGTGCCCTTGATGCAGGGCTTGCCTACCAGCACGTCGGGATCCGTCGTGATGTGTTCGCGCCAATTCATGGTCGGTACCTCCGAAGCGACAAGTATGCCCGCTACGACACCTCGCACCCCGGCTCCACCCGCGGTGCGCCGTCTTTCATCGGCACCGGGTCCGGCACCCAATACCCATAGCGCACCGCGATCAGCTCCGCAAGGATCGAGATCGCGATCTCCGGTGGCGTGCGGGCGCCGTTCTTCAGGCCCACCGGACCGTGCAGCCGCGCGAGCTGCTCATCCGTCACATCGAAGTGCTCCTTCAGGCGCGCCTTGCGCTTGGCCTGGTTCACGCGCGAGCCGATGGCGCCGACGTAGAACGCCGGGCTGCGCAAGGCCTCCATCAGCGCCAGGTCGTCGAGCTTGGGGTCGTGCGTCAGCGCGATGATGGCGGTGTGGCCGTCGGGCTTCAGCTCGGTGACGATGTCGTCGGGCATGCCGCGCAGCAGCCGCGCACCGTCGACGTGGAATTCGCTGGCGTACTCGTCGCGCGGGTCGCAGACGATCACCTCGTAGTCGATCGCGCGCGCCATCTGCGCCAGGTACTGCGTCATCTGGCCGGCGCCGATGAGCACGAGCCGCCAGTGCGGGCCGTGCGTGGTGGTCAGCGTGTCGGCGCTGAGCTTGAGCTCGTCGCTCTCCGAGGGCGGCAGCAGCTCCACGTCACCCGTGGCCAGCGTCAGCACGCGCTTGATGCGCTCGCCGCGCGACAGCACCTCCAGCAGCTCGGGGATGCGCGTGTGCGCACCCACCGGCTCGAGCACCAGCTCCAAGGTGCCGCCACAGGGCAGGCCGAAGCGCGTGGCTTCCTCGGCACCGACGCCGTAGACGACGATCTCGGGCCTGGCCAGCGCCAGCGCGCCCTCTTTGACCTTGGCGATCAGGTCGTCTTCGATGCAGCCGCCGGAGACGCTGCCCGCCACCTGCCCGTCATCGCGGATCGCCACCACCGAGCCGATCGGCCGCGGCGCCGAACCCCACGTTCGCGTGATCGTGCCCAGCACGACGCGGCGCCCGTCCTGCTGCCACTGGGCCACCTGGCGCAGGATGCTCAAGTCGACGTTATCCATCGCACGACTGTCTCACGGATGAGCAACCGCCGCTGGCTACGCGGTTTTCCATGAGGGTTTGCCCTTGAGTGCACCCGCGAAGCGCGAGGCCTAGCATGGCCCTTCGCTCGCAGTGCCGCTCGTTCGGCTCGTTGCCGACCGCAGGCCCGCGGCCCCACAGGAGGCAACATGAGTTTGATCATCACACTCAAGGTGAACGGCGCGCCGGTCACACGCGAGATCGCCCCAGCCACCTTGCTCGTCGAGTTCCTGCGCGAGGAATTGCGCCTCACCGGCACGCACGTCGGCTGCGACACGGCGCAGTGCGGTGCCTGCACCGTGCACGTCAACGGCCAGGCGGTGAAGTCCTGCAACATGCTGGCTGCACAGGTGCATGGCGCCGAGGTCACCACCATCGAGGGCCTGGCGGCGAAGAACGGCGAGCTGCACCCGATGCAGGTGGCCTTCAACGACTGCCACGGGCTGCAATGCGGCTTCTGCACGCCGGGCATGGTGATGAGCGCGGTCGACCTGGTGCAGAACCACCCGCATGCCACCGAGGCGCAGATCCGCGAAGGCCTGGATGGAAACTTCTGCCGCTGCACCGGCTACCAGAACATCGTCAAGGCGGTCCAGCAGGGCGCCAAGGCCATGGGCGTTTGAGGAGACAACAGCCATGAACGCACCCCAAGGTTTCATCGGCCAATCGGTCAAGCGGCGCGAGG
>VBDL01000713.1 GCA_005884255.1 Betaproteobacteria bacterium
GCTGTTCGGCGTCGACAGCCCGTCGTTCTTCCCGTCGATCGCCGCCGGCGTGGCGGCCGCTGAGGCGCTGCTGGAGATCCTCGTCGCGCAGGCCGGTGCGGCCGGCGTGGCACAGATCGAACGCGCCGAGCAGCACCTGTTCGAGCTCGGGGCGTACCTGCAACCACCCCCGCGCCGCGGTCGGTGAAACAAACGAACCAATATTACTTGACATGAAACGCATGCGTCAGCATCATGCTGATCCATGAGTCATGTCATTCATCGCAGCCTGCGCTGGACGCCGCCCGTCGCGGTGTCCGCGCAAGGCCTGCGCATCACCGATAGCGAAGGCCGCAGCTACCTCGATGCCTGCGGCGGCGCCGCCGTGTCCTGCCTCGGCCACGGCCACCCCGAGGTGCTGGCCGCGATGCACGCGCAGCTCGATCGCGTGGCCTATGCGCACACGGCCTTCTTCACCACCGAGGTGGCCGAGGCGCTGGCCGATCACCTGGCGGCGCATGCGCCGGCGGGGCTGGACCAGGCCTACTTCGTCTCCGGCGGCTCCGAGGCGGTCGAAGCAGCGCTGAAGCTGGCGCGCCAGTACTTCGTCGAGATCGGCCAGCCCGAGCGCACGGTGTTCATCGGCCGCCGCCAGAGCTACCACGGCAACACGCTGGGCGCGCTGGCGGTGGGCGGCAACGAGTGGCGGCGCGAGCAGTTCGCGCCGCTGCTGATCGACGTGGCGCGCGTGTCGCCGTGCTTCGAATACCGCGAGCGCCGCGACGACGAGTCGCAAGACGCCTACACGGCGCGCCTGCTCGCCGAACTGGAACAAACGATCCAGCGCATCGGCCCGCAGCGCGTGATCGGCTTCGTCGCCGAGACGGTGGTCGGCGCCACCGCCGGCGCGGTGCCGCCGACACCGGGCTACCTGCGCGGCGTGCGCGAGATCTGCGATCGGCACGGCATGCTCTACATCGCCGACGAGGTGATG
>VBDL01000707.1:0-2520 GCA_005884255.1 Betaproteobacteria bacterium
GACGTTGTCACCGTCAGACCACGGCGAACAAGCCGCGCTGGCCGAACAGCGGCGAGCGATAGCTGTCGTCCATCAGCTGTTCGCCGTGGTAGGTCTCGATACGCTCCACCTCGTCGGCCGAACCGAACACGAAGCCGATGCGCTGATGAAGGCTCTCCGGCTTCGTCTCCATCAGGCGATGCCGCCCGGTGCTGGCCACGCCGCCGGCCTGTTCCACCAGGAACGAAATCGGGTTGGCTTCGTACAGCAGGCGCAGCCGGCCTGGCCTTGCCGGGTCCTTGTTGTCGCGCGGGTAGAGGAACACGCCGCCGCGCATCAGGATGCGATGCGTCTCGGCCACCAGCGAGGCGATCCAGCGCATGTTGAAGTCGGCATCGCGCGCGCCGCTCTTGCCGGCCATGCATTCGTCCACGTAGCGCTTGACGGCAGGCTCCCAGAAGCGGCTGTTGGATGCGTTGATGGCGAACTCGCGGGTCTGCCTCGGCACGCTCAGGTTGGGGTGGCTGAGGATCCATTCGCCGAGGTTCGGGTCCAGCGTGAAGGCGTGCGTACCGGTGCCGAGCGTCAGCACGAGCATGGTCGACGGGCCGTAGATCGCATAGCCGGCGCACACCTGCTCGGTGCCCGGCTGCAGGAAGTCTTCGTCCGCCGGGTCGGCGCCGGGTGTCGGCGCGCGCAGCACCGAGAAGATGCTGCCCACCGAGACGTTGACGTCGATGTTGGACGAACCGTCGAGCGGGTCGAACAGCAGCAGGTACTTGCCGCGGGGGTACTGCCGGGGCAGCCGATAGGGCTCTTCCATCTCCTCGGACACCATGCCCGCGACGTTGCCGCCCCACTCGTTGGCGCGCAGGAAGATCTCGTTGCTCAGCACGTCGAGCGTCTTCTGTTCCTCGCCCTGCACGTTGCCGGTGCCCGCGCTGCCCAGCACGCCCGCCAAGGCCCCGAAGGACACCTTGCCGGCGATGGCCTTGCAGGCCAGCGACACATCGGTGATCAGCGCGTTGAGGTCGCCGGTGGACCCCGGGTGCTTGCGCCGCGTCTCGATGAGGAACTGTGTCAGCGTCGTTCTGCCTTCGATCAACATGCTCATCTCCTCGGTTTTGTGGATGTCGTCAATGTCTTGCCGCGGCCGTGTCCAGCAACATGCCGCCCAGAAGGTGCTCGGGGCTGCGCACGCGCCACAAGCGCGCATCGCTGCTGTCCACGGCCGCGTGGGCATAGCCCCAGTCCACCAGGGCCGCCGCGCAGCCGGCTGCGCGCGCCGCGCCGATGTCAGCCGGGCCGTCGCCCACCATCAGCATCCGGCTCGTCGGCAGGTCGAGCCGCCGGGCGGCCGCCTGCAGCAGCAGCGGCGAGGGTTTGCGCTGCTCCGGCGTGTCGGCGCCATGCACCGAGCACACATGCGGCAGCAGCCGCGCCGCGGCGAGCACGGCAGCCGCGAGCGGCGTCGGCTTGTTGGTCACGACCACCAGCGGCATCACCCGGGCCAGTTGAATCAGCACAGCCTCGATGCCTTCGAACACCACGCCATGGCCCAGCGGGGCCGCGAGCGTGACGGCATCGAAGGCGGCACGCAGCCGCGAACGCAGCTCGGGCGAGACATCTTCATGCCCCTGGGCCGAGAGCGCATGGCCGATCAGCACATCGGGTCCGTCTCCGATCCAGGCGCGCACGGTGTGCAGGTCGAAGCTGCGCAGCCCGGCCTCGCGCAGCGCGGTGTTGAGCGCATTCGCGATGTCGGGCGCGCTGTCGACCAGCGTGCCATCCAGGTCGAAGGCGATCGCATCGAAGGCGGTCACGGCGTTCATCACGCGCTCACCTTCTCCAGCGCGGCGCGCTGCGCATGGCCCTGCTGTGCTTCTTCGCGGATGCGGCGGATCGCGTCGGCATAGTGGCCGGCGCCGAACACCGCCGAGCCGGCGACCAGCGTGTCCGCACCCGCCGCGCCGATCCGGCGCGCGTTGTCGGGCTTCACGCCGCCATCGACTTCGAGCCAGATGTCGCGCCCGGTCGCATCGATGCGCCGGCGCACCGCTTCGATCTTGGGCAGCACATGCTCAATGAAGCTCTGCCCGCCGAAGCCCGGGTTCACCGACATCAGCAGCACCAGGTCGAGCTGCTCCAGCACATGGTCCAGACAGTGCAGCGGCGTGGCGGGGTTGAGCACCAGCCCCGCCTTCACGCCGTGCGAGCGGATCAGCTGGACGGTGCGGTCCACATGCTCGCTGGCCTCGGGGTGGAACGAGATGATGGACGCGCCGGCCTTGGCGAACATCGGGATCAGCGCATCCACCGGTTTCACCATCAGGTGCACGTCGATGGGGACGCTCGCGTGCGGCTTGATCGCCTCGCACACGATGGGTCCGACGGTGAGGTTGGGCACGTAGTGGTTGTCCATCACGTCGAAGTGAATCAGGTCCGCGCCGGCGGCGATGACCGCGCGGACTTCTTCGCCGAGCCTGGCGAAGTCGGCGGACAGCAGGCTCGGAGCGATTCTCAGGCGTGTCTCCATCACCA
>VBDL01000707.1:2556-4220 GCA_005884255.1 Betaproteobacteria bacterium
CCAGCGTCAGCCAGGCGGCGCGGCCAAGCCGGTCGCCGGGCTCGCCTTCGAGCGGCTGCTGCGGGTCACCCAGGCGCGGCAGCACGAGAGCCGCTTCGCAGAAGTCGCCGCCTTCGGTCCAGTAGGTTGGCGTGAGCACGGTCCACAGTCCGGCGCCGACGGCGGAGCGCAGCCCGTTGACGGAATCCTCGAAAGCGATGGCTTCCTCGGGCGCCACGCCCAGCGTGGCCAGCGCGAGTTGATAGATGTCGGGCGCGGGCTTCTTGGTGCCGACCAGGTCGCCGCAGGCGATCACGTCGAACATCTCCAGCCCGCGGGCGCCCAGCGTGGCCTGCAGCAGCGCATCGACATTCGCGGCGGTGGTGGTGCTGGCGATCGCGAGGTGGCAACCGGCGTCGCGGGCTTCCTTCAGCAGGCGCGCCACGCCATCGCGCAGCGGCACCTTGCCGGCCGCCACGACGCTGCTGTAGATGCGCGTCTTGTCTGCATGGATCTCGGCGATGCGCGCGTGCAGCGACCTGCGTTCGCCATCGCGCAGCGCGAGGCTGTCGATGTGGCTCGCGATGCGCTCCTTGCCACCGGTGACCTTGAGCAGTTCGCGGTACGCCTCGCGGCTCCACGCCCAGTCGAGCCCGGCGCGCGCAAAGGCGGTGTTGAAGGAACGGCGATGCACTTCCTCGGTGTCGGCCAGGGTTCCGTCGACGTCGAAAATCAGGGCGCGCAGGGTCATGCTCTTTCTTTCGCGAAAACGCGGCTGGCCAGAACGTCCTCAGCCTGCAGCACGCTGAGCTGCTCGCGCGTGAGCGGGTGGTCTGCGCGAAACAGCCGCGTCGCGTGGCGCAGCCTCATGCGGTCGAGCGCATTGCGGATCGAGCGCGCATTGGCGAAATGCGGCTGCTCGCGGCGCAGGCCGATGTAGCGGGCAAAGGCCGCTTGCGCCGCGGGATCGAAGCCGTAGTTCAGGCGCTGCAACATCAACTGCGAGATCTGCAGCAGCTCGGCTTCGCTGTAGTCGGGGAAGTCGATGTGATGCGCGATGCGCGACGCCATCCCCGGGTTGCTGCCGAAGAAGGTTTCCATGCGGTCCTTGTAGCCGGCGAGGATGACGACCAGGTCGTCGCGGTGGTTCTCCATCACCTGCAGCAGGATCTCGATGGACTCCTGGCCGTAGTCGCGCTCGTTCTCGGGGCGGTAGAGGTAGTAGGCCTCGTCGATGAAGAGCACGCCGCCCATCGCCTTCTTGATCACCTCGCGGGTCTTGGGCGCCGTGTGGCCGATGAACTGGCCCACCAGGTCGTCGCGCGTCACCGCCACCAGATGGCCGCGGCGCACATAGCCGAGCTGCTTGAGCACCTCGGCCATGCGCAGCGCGACGGTGGTCTTGCCGGTGCCGGGGTTGCCGGTGAAGCACATGTGCAGCGAAGGCGGCTGCGACTGCAGGCCTTGCTGCGCGCGCAGCTTGTCGATCAGCAGCAGGGCCGCGATGTCGCGGATGCGGCCCTTGACCGGCGCCAGGCCGACCAGCTCGGCATCGAGCTGCTCGAGCACGGTCTTGACACCGGAGGCTTCGAACAAGGCCCGGGGCGTGGCCGTTTCGTCGGCAACAAGCATCGTCATGTCAGTTGCTCCACCGGGCGATGCCCGACCCACGGCGCATGAAACGC
>VBDL01000714.1 GCA_005884255.1 Betaproteobacteria bacterium
AACGCGCTGAAGGCCGTGGGCGTGATCACCGCCATCGTGCTCGGCGGGCGGCTGCTGCTGCGCCCGGCGCTGCGCTGGATCGCGCGCAGCCGCACGCCGGAGATCTTCACCGCCGCGTCGCTGCTGCTGGTGGTGGCCACCGCGGCGCTGATGCATTCGGTGGGGCTGTCGATGGCGCTCGGCGCCTTCCTGGCCGGCGTGCTGCTCGCCGAGAGCGAATACCGCCGCGAGTTGGAGACGGACATCGAGCCCTTCAAGGGCCTGCTGCTCGGCCTCTTCTTCATCGCGGTGGGCATGGGCATCGATTTCGCGGCGGTGGCCGCGCAGCCGCTGCTCGCCGCCGGCCTGGTGCTGGGATTCGTCGCGCTGAAGGCGCTGGTGCTGGCAGGCATCGCGCGCGGCATGAAGATTCCGGCGGGCGAGCAGCCCTTCTTCATCGTGCTGCTAGCGCAGGGCGGCGAGTTCGGTTTCGTCGTGCTGCAGGCGGCGACGCAGGGCGGCGTGGTAGCCGACGCACCGGCGGCGCTGCTGGTGGCGGTGATCGCGCTGTCGATGCTGCTGACGCCGCTGGTGCTGCTGGCGGTCGACCGCTGGTGGCTGCCGCGCCTGTCGACGCGCGGCGCCCCGCGCTTCGACGAAATCAACGAGCCGCAAGCCGCGCCGGTGATCATTGCCGGCTTCGGGCGCTACGGGCAGATCATCGGCCGCATGCTCTACGCGAGCGGCTTCTCGGCCACCGTGCTCGAGCACGATGCGGAGCAGGTGGAATCGGTGCGCCGCTTCGGCTGGAAGGTGTTCTATGGCGACGCGACGCGGCTGGATCTGCTGCGCAGCGCCGGCGCCGGCAGCACGCGCGTGATCGTCGTCGCGGTCGACGACATCGAGCAGAGCATGACCATCGTCGATCTGGCGAAGGAGCACTTCCCGCAGGCCACGCTGGTCGTGCGCGCACGCAACGTGTCGCACTACTACCGGCTGCGCGAGCGCGGCGTCACGCTGATCGAGCGCGAGACCTTCGACGCCGCGCTGATGAGCGCGCGCAGCGTGCTCGAGCGACTGGGCCTGCAGCCGCACGTCGCGCGCCAGCAGGCAATGCGCTTTCGCCGCCACAACGTCGAGCAGCTGGAGCTGATGGCGCCGCACCTGGGCGACATCAACACGCTGATCGCGATGTCCAAGCAGGGACGGCAGCAGTTCGATGCCTTGGCGGCGCAGGAGCGCGAGGAAGCTGCCAAGCGGCGCGGCGCCTGGTACCGCCCGCGCGACGACAGCGACGGCGGTGTCCCCTCCGAATAGGGGAGCGCCGCATCCCCAGTTCGACGGATCGCTGGCCTGTCAACCGATGCGAGCGCTTCCTATACTCGCCTGAAGGGGTCCGTGGCCCCACATGCAGCGAGGGAGCACTGCCATGACGCAATCCGTTGTCGAAATGGTTCTCGGCGCGACAGCGCGAGATGGGTCAGCAGTGCCAGCGCCGCGTACAGCGTGGCGCCCAGGTAGTAGCGCAGCGCGGTGGTCGACGAGCGGTTGGAAGAGGAGGTGCTCGACAGCTTCGCGAAGTCGCTGCCGCGCGCGCTGATGACCGCGCTCGTGCTGACCGTCTTCATCGAGAGGATGCCCTTCTTCTCGTCGCTGGACAGATGGCTGCGCGAAGAGCTGCAATACATCGCGCGCATCCCGCACGAGGCGCGCCGCTTGAGCCGCTGGTTGCAGCAGGCGGCATTCGAGATTGCCGAGCCGAGGCGCGCACGCCTGGCGCGGCAGCTCGAAGACGATGGCTTCGACCCGCACGACCTGGTGTTCGCCGACGACGGCTCGGTGCGCTTCGCGTGGCTGCGCGTCGAGGCCCTGATGGCGGGCCTGGCCGAATGGGAGGCCGGAGCGTCGCCAGCAGCTGCAGGAGCGCGCGAGCCGGCGCTTTCGCGTGGCCGACGAGTTGCGCGCCGAGGCGACCGAGCCGCAGGTCGCAGAGCTGCTCGCCGCATTGCGCGCCGAGTTCCGCGAGCAGGCCGACGAGCTCTTCGCGGCGGCCTGCGAGTTCGTCAGCCGCGGCGTGCTGCGCAGCCGCATCGGCCTGTCCGCGCGCACGGCCGATCTGCGCCGGCTGGGCTTCATCGACCCGCAGGTTGCGGCGCCGGGCTTGAGCGCCAACCAGCTGGTCGGACTGTTCGCGCTGCTCGCCTGCGTGCTGCTGTTCGGCATCGTCACCGCCGGGTCGCGCCGGCAGTTCGGTTTCGGCCAGCAGCTGCTGCTGGTGGCGATGATCGCCGGCACGTACTGCTGCGCCATCTGGTGCGCGCTGTACCCGAAGCAGCGCTGGGACATGGCTCGCCGCGGCACCGCCGGCGGCGGCCGGCCGATGGCGGCGTATGCGCTGTCGGCAGTGGCTGGGGCGGGCATCGGCATGCTTGTCAACTTCGGCTTCAAGTGCCTGATCTTCGCGCTCGACGACCACACGGTGAATCGCGCGCTCAGCGATGCAGCCTCCAGCTACCCATGGCTCATGCTGACCTTCACGCTCACCGCCGCGACGGCCTTCCACGCCGACAATGCGGCCGGCGAGTTCGGCCCGCGACAGCGCTGGATCGAAACCGCGACGCAAGGCGCGGCGATGGCCGCGGCCGCGCTGATCACCGTGCTGTGGCTGCAGGAGCTCGGCCGCGGCCCGCAGGGCGCGGAATTCCTCCTGCGCACCGTCGCGCTGTCGGCGCTGATCGGCGCGGTGGTCGGCTATGTGGTGCCCAACTCGTACCGCCAATCGATGCGGCGCGCGCCGGCACCGGTGGCCGCCAGCGATACGGTGGTGCCGCTGCGCGCCGTGGAGCCGAAGGTCGGCTGAGTTCGCAGCGTGGCCGAAGCTCAGCGCACGCCATCCCACAGCAGCTTCACGCCGGTGAGGAACATGCCAGCGTAGAGCAGGCGGTAGAAGGTGTGCGGCTGGATGCGCCGCACGACCTTCACGCCGAGCCACACGCCGACCGGCGCGAAGGGCGCGAGCGCCAATGACGTGAGCATGTTGCGGCCATCGATCAGGCCGAGCCAGGCATACGGGATCCACTTCGACGTGTTCACCGCGGCAAAGAACACGGCCATCGTCGCGGTGAAGGTCACGGGCGGCAGCTTGAGCGGCAGCACGTAGAAGTTGATCGGCGGCCCGCCCGCATGGGCAACGAAGCTGGTGAAGCCCGACGTCGTGCCGAGCGCGAAACCGAGCCACTTCGGCGGCGGCGGCGCATCGGCGCGCGGTGGAAACGCCACGCGGATGGCGAGGAAGGCCAGCGTGATCGCGCCCACCACGCCGGCCACCCACTTCGCGGGCAGCGCGCCGAAGAGCAGCGTGCCGACCACGGTGCCGAGCAGCCCGGCGGGCAGGATGAGCTTGATGAGGCCACGGTCGAATTCGCGCAGGAAGGTGGCGAGCCCGAGCGCGTCCATCACCGCGAGCAGCGGCAGCATGATGGCCGCGGCCTGCGGCACCGGCACGGTCATCGCCATCAAGGGCACGGCGAGCGCACCGAAGCCGGCACCGAAGCCGCTTTTGGACAGGCCCATCAGCACCACCGCGGGAATCGCCACGGCGTAGAACCAAAGATCGGTTATCACGGCAGAATTGTTGAATGTTTGCCCCGTCCCAACATGATGTGCGGAAATTCTTCTGCGAGGTCCACGCGAAGGAACGCCAGCGAATGCCGCTGACGCCGATGGAAACGCTGGCCGCGCAGTGGATCGCCGAGCACCCGGAATACCACGACGAGCTGGCCGATGTGGACACGGCGCTGGCCGCGAGCTACACGGTCGAGGAAGGCCGCACCAATCCCTTCCTGCACCTGAGCATGCACCTGTCGGTGAGCGAGCAGGTGAGCATCGACCAGCCGGCCGGCATCAAGCAGGCGGTCGAGCTGCTGGCCGCCAAGCGCGGCTCGCTGCACGACGCGCATCACGAGGTGATGGAGTGCCTCGGCG
>VBDL01000715.1 GCA_005884255.1 Betaproteobacteria bacterium
CAGATGGGGCCGATTCTAAAGCAGTCAAGACGGCGGACCAGCGCGCTTGCCCTCGGGAATCGCAGGACATTTTTACGCTCCTTCACGGGCGAGTTCGGCAATCGCTCACCGCTTCTTGAGACCGATGCCGACCAAGAAGGTTTCCGCGGACTTGTCTCGCGAAGCCTTCGGTTTGATCGGCTTGACGACGCGGAAGCTCTTCTTGAACAGCTCCGCCAGCTGGCTGTAGCCGCTGCCGTGGAAGACCTTGGCCACGAGGGCCCCGTCGGGCTTCAGATGCGCCAGCGAGAACTCCACCGCCAGTTCGACCAGGTGCGCGATGCGCGCGGAGTCGGAGCTGGCGATGCCGGAGAGGTTGGGCGCCATGTCGGAAACGACAACATCCACCGGCCGCCCGGCCACCGCTTCGTTCAGCCGCAGCAGGACTTCGTCATCCCGAAAGTCGCCCTGCAGGAAGGTCACACCCTCGATCGGCTCGAAGTCCAGCAGGTCCAGCGCGATGATCGTGCCGTTGAGCTGCCCCACCGCGGCGCCGCCGGTGCCGGCATCCTTGGGCGCGAACTTGCGCCGCAGGTACTGGCTCCACGCCCCCGGCGCAGCACCCAGGTCGACCACCACCTGCCCCGGCTTGATCAGGCCCAGCGTCTCGTCGATCTCCTTGAGCTTGTAGGCCGCGCGGGCACGGTAACCCTCCCGCTGCGCCAGCTTCACGTAGGGGTCGTTCATGTGGTCGGCCAACCACGCCTTGTTGACCTTCTTACTCTTCGTCTTGATCTTCATCGCACGGGATAATAGACGCATGCCTGCCATTCAATTGACGCCTGCCCAGCGCAAGGAACACCGCGCTGCGGCCCACCACCTCGACCCGGTCGTGCTGATCGGCGGCGACGGGCTGACGCCCGCGGTGATGAAAGAGACCGATGCCGCGCTGAAGGCCCACGGGCTCATCAAGGTGCGCGTGTTCAGCGACGACCGCGACGAGCGTGCCGCGCTGCTCGACCGCCTGGCCGATCACATCGGCAAGCTGCTGGTGCTGTGGCGCCCGATCCCGCCGAAGGAGAAGACCGAGCGCGAAGACGCCAAGCCGGCGCCGAAACTGGTGAAGATCGTCAAGTTCAGCAAGAGCGGCAATCATCGGCCGCAGGTAAAGAAGGTGCGCCTGCTGGGCAACCAGCGCGTCACGCCGGGCGGCAACATCCGGCGTGCGAAGAAGCCGCGCACCACCAGCGTCAAGAAGACGGCCGCGTGATGACTGCCCCTTGACGCCTTCGGCGTCGTCCCCCGAGGGGATCAACCCTCTTGGGGCGGCCCGGCGAGGGTTGACTTCCAAGCGAGGGCCGTAACCAGCGCGGCCTTCAGCGCGAACAGCCCGGTCGATGCCGCATGCAGCGTCATGAACGACGGCCCCGGCTGCCCTGCGCGCGCCGCTTCCATCATCGGCTGCAGCGCGAAGTAGCCGGCCACGGTGCAGAACAAGGCGCCGAAGATCAGCAGCAGGTTGCCGCTGAGCACCGAGCCCCGCCCCACCGCTGCATCGCTGCGGGCCTGACGCCGCTCCAGCACATAGAGCACCGCCGCGAAGGCGAGGCTCACATAGGCCTCCTGCGCGAAGATGCGCGCCACCACACGGCCGGCGTCCTGCGTTGCCAGCGTCGCAAACGGCGCCGGCGCGGCGATCAGCGCCACGGTGAGCAGCAGCCCGGCCCACAGCGCCGGCAGCAGCTGACGAAAGCGTTCGGCCTTCACTGGTAGCGCACCTCGACGATCTCGTAGCGCTTGATGCCGCCCGGCGCCTGTACCTCGGCCACCTCGCCGGCTTCCTTGCCGATCAGCGCACGCGCGATCGGCGAGCTGATGGAGATGAGGCCGTGCTTCAGGTCCGCTTCGTCGTCACCGACGATCTGGTAGGTCACCTCGTTGCCTGAGGCTTCTTCCTCGAGATCGACTGTCGCACCGAACACGACGCGGCCGCCGGCATCCACGGCCGACGGGTCGATGACCTGCGCGGCGGCCAGCTTGCCTTCGAGCTCGATGATGCGGCCCTCGATGAAGCCTTGCTTGTCCTTGGCGGCCTCGTACTCGGCGTTCTCCGACAGGTCGCCCTGGGCACGCGCCTCGGCGATCGCCTGGATGACGGCATGGCGCTCGACGTTCTTCAGTCGTTGCAGCTCATCCTTGAGCAGCTCGGCACCGCGCTTGGTAAGGGGGATCGTGGCCATGTTCGGATTCGTGGGAGCTAAAAGGAAAACCGCCGCCTGCGTCCGGCGTGGACCACGGGCGGCGGAGGATTGATGACAGTTTAGTGCAGCTCGGCGTGCAGTTCCTGCAGGGAAACCACGGTCAGGTCGTCCTGGTGTTTCAGCGCCTCGGTGGCGGCCTCGCAGCCGGCCATCGTCGTGTAATAAGTGACGCGATTGGCAAGCGCCGCGGTGCGGATGTAGCGCGAGTCGTGGATCGCCGTGCGCGTCTCGTCGACCGTCGTGAAGACGAGCTGCACGTCGCCCGCCTTCACCATGTCGGCGATGTGCGGGCGGCCGTCCTTGACCTTGTTGACCACCTTCACCGGCAGTTCGGCCTCGGCGATTGCCGCCGCCGTGCCCTTGGTCGCGGCCAGCGTGAAGCCGAGGTTGTAGAGATCACCGGCGACCTTCACGGCGCGCGCCTTGT
>VBDL01000716.1 GCA_005884255.1 Betaproteobacteria bacterium
CTCCGCTGCCCGTCGGGGCCTGGTATCCGTACACCTACCCGTTGAACCTGACGACCGGCGCGAACGCGGCGACCACCCCCGAATAGGCTTTCGGCAGCGGGCTGGCATAGTCGCCGAGCTTGCTCGTGGCCAGCCCGCCCGCACAAGCCCCTCGGCGGTGACGGTGGCGGCGGTGACGCCGTCGATGACGGGCACGCCGAGCTCATCGCTCAGCCGCTGACACAGGTCCGCCATGCCAGCGCAGCCCAGCACGATCGCGCCGCAATCGTCTTCCGACAGCGCGCGCCGGCATTCGGCCAGGATGGTCCGGTAGGCGTCGCTCTCGGGGTTCTCGAGTTCGAGCACCGGGATCTCGCAGGCGCGCACGCGCCGGCAGTGGCCGCGCAGGCCGTACCTGTCGACCAGGTGCTCGGCGATCACCACCGTGCGCTTGAGCGTTGTCACCACCGAGAAGCCGGTGGCCAGGTAGCTCGCGCAGCGCATCGCCGCCTCGGCCACGCCCAGCACGGGGCCGCGCGCGACCTCGCGCGCGGCGTCCAGCCCCGGGTCGCCGAAGCAGGCGATCACGTAGGCGTCGACGCCGTCGGCCTCGCCGCGGCGCACTTCCTCGAGCAGGCCCACGCAGGCCAGCGCCTCGTCGTAGTGCCCCTCGATCGACGCCGGGCCATGCTGCGGACTCACCGCCTCGATCTCCACGCCGGGCCCGGCGACCGAGCGGGCCGCCGCGCCGATCAGCTCGGTCATGGACCGGCTGGTGTTGGGATTGATCACCTTGATTCGCACCGCTGTCTCCTGGCTTGTCCGAGGGTAAATACTCAGGTTGTGGTCAAAACAATAGTCTAGATTGTAGACAATCTCAAGTGAGAGATGCACGCAATCTGAGCTACTCACACCCGAAAGGAAGACCATGAACAAGCGAACCCGACTGCGCCTCGCCCTGGTGGCGGCGGCCGTGCCCTGGGCGCTGCTCGGCGCAAGCGTCCAGGCCCAGGAGGTTCTGAAGATCGGCGTCAACGGCGTGATGTCGGGCGAGGCCGCGTCGTGGGGCCTGGTCAACAAGTACTGCGCCGAGACCACCGCCGACATGTACAACGCCAAGGGCGGCGTCGACATCGGCGGCAAGAAGTACAAGATCGAGATCGTCGCGCTCGACGACAAGAACGATCCCAAGATCTCGATCACGAACGCCGAGAAGCTCACCAGCCAGGGCGTGCGCTACATCATCGGCCCCAACATCGACACCACCGCGCTGGCCGTCAAGCCGGTGATGGAGCGCACGAAGGCGCTGAACTTCCCGTACGCGTTCGCCAAGGAGCTCTACAAGGCGCCGGCCAATGCGTCGGTGCTGGGCATGGTGGCCAGCTACCAGGTCGGCCCGATCATGTACGACTACCTGAAGACGAAGAAGGGCGTGAAGTCGATCGCCTTTCTCGCACGCAACGAGTCGGACGCGAAGAACCAGCAGGTCGAGGGCGCGGATGCCGCGAAGAAGCTGGGCCTGAACGTGGTGGCCGGCAGCGAGAGCTACGAGCCGGGCACGAAGGACTTCATGCCGCCGATGCGATCGTGCTGTCCGGCGTGGCGCCGGCCGACGCACCGCTGCTCAACAAGGCGGCGCGCGACCTCGGCTTCAAGGGCACGATCTCGACCGAGACCGCGCAGGACTCGAAGATCCTGGCCCAGGTCGCGGGCGCAAAGGCCAACGGCTTCATGAGCGTGGGCGGCGCGTCGACGCCGGAGATCCAGTCCGACTACATGAAGGAGTTCGTCGCCGCCTACAAGAAGCGCGTCGGCGAGTGGAACGACGAAGCCGGCACCAAGGTGTACGCGCTGGAGCTGATCCTCGCGGTGCTCAAGAAGAACCCGAAGGCGCTGGCCGACACCGAAGAGTTCAAGAAGGAGATGGCGACCTTCTCGATGACCAACCCATTCGTCAAGGGCGGCAACACCAAGCTGGAGTTCACCGGCCAGGCCGACTTCGGCCGCCGCAGTCAGGTGGGCGTGCCGCTGGTGGTCAACGAGTTCCAGGACAAGGACTTCAAGACCCTGTTCGTCGGCACGATCCGGAACTGAACCCGGGCCGGCGGCGGCGCCTGCGTGTCGCCGCCGCACCCACGGAGTCCCGCACATGATCCAGGTTCTCATCAACGGCGCGGTGCTCGGCGCCGTCTACGCCCTCATCGCGCTCGGGCTGACGATGGTGTTCAGCATCATGAAGGTGGTGAACTTCGCGCACGGCCAGATGTACATGCTGGGCGCGTTCGTCGTCTACTACCTCTACGGCGTGTTCGGTCTACCGTTCTACGTGGCGCTGCCGGCCGCGGCCGCGACGCTCGCGCTGGTGGGCGTCGCGTTCAACCGCTTCTTCTTCCAGCCGGTGCTCGCCACCGCCACGCGCGAGGAGAACTCGATGCTGATGGCGGTGGGCACCGCGCTGCTGCTCGAGAATCTCGCGCTCACGGTGTTCGGCGAGAAGCAGCGCGGCGTGCCGCCGGTGGTCGACGGCGCCTTCGTCTTCGGCGACGTGGCCGAGGGCGGCGCGATCCTCACCTACCCGAACGCGATGGTGGCGCTGCTCGCCGCGGCATCCATCCTCAGCCTGCTCGCGTTCGTGCAGTACACGCGGCCCGGCCGCGCGCTGCGCGCCGTTGCGCAGGACAAGGAGGCGGCGCGCCTGCAGGGCGTTGACGTGAAGGCGATCACGACGTTGGGCTTCGCGATCGGCGCCGCGCTCGCGGGACTGGCCGGTGGCC
>VBDL01000717.1 GCA_005884255.1 Betaproteobacteria bacterium
CTTGTCGGCGTCGATGTGCTTCACATAATTTCGCCAGGGCGCGATGCGCAGCGTGCATGACCACAACAGCTCAACGGTGAAGCTCTTGGCCACTAAGGAGCAGGCACTACGAGGCAAGCTGTGCCAAGGACGACCCATCACCGACGCTAGTGCAGTGCGCGCGAATTAATAGAACTTAAATGTCCCGGCATACTCCAACGGCCCAGGAGGCTGGAGCGATGCGAGTTGCCGAGACGATTGAACTGAGCGCCGAGACCGAGCGCGAGTTGCGAGGGCTGTCCAAGCGCCGGCGCGTGGAGGCCCGCCTTCAGCAGCGCGCGCACGTGATCCTTCTGGCTGCGCAGGGCTGGCAGAACAAGGACATCGCCGTCGAGGTTCATCTCGACCGTCGCCAGGTGGCCTTGTGGCGCCGTCGATTCCTGCAAGGTGGCGTTGACGCATTGCGCCAAGATGCGCCGCGATCGGGGCGCACGCCCACCATCACGGCCGAGGTGGAGTCGCGCATCGTCGAGGTGACCTTGCACACCAAGCCAGCAGCGGCCACGCACTGGAGCACCCGCACGCTGGCCAAGCACCTGGGACTGGGCGCCACCACCATCCGCCGCGTCTGGCAAAGCAACGGCATCAAGCCGCACCTGACGCGCAGCTTCAAGCTCTCGCGCGATCCGCGCTTCGAAGACAAGCTGCTCGACGTGGTGGGCCTGTACTTGAACCCGCCCGAGCATGCGCTGGTTCTCAGCTGCGACGAGAAGAGCCAGATCCAGGCCCTCAACCGCACACAGCCTGGCCTGCCGATGAAGACCGGGCGCGCGGGCACCGTCACGCACGACTACAAGCGCCACGGCACTACCACGCTGTTCGCTGCGCTGAACACGCTGGACGGCACCGTGATCTCCATGTGTGAGCCGCGGCACCGCCACGAGGAGTGGTTGAAGTTCCTGAGGCTCATCGACCGCAAGACGCCCAAGCACCTGAGCCTGCACCTGATCGTGGACAACTACGGCACCCACACTCACCCGCAGGTGCAGGCGTGGCTGAGCAAGCACCCGCGGTTCGCCATGCACTTCACGCCCACCAGCGCATCGTGGCTGAACATGGTCGAGCGCTTCTTCCGCGACATCTCCGAGAACCGCATCAAGCGCGACAGCTTCACCAGCGTGGCAGAACTCGAGCTGGCCATCGATCTGTATATCGCCAATCACAACGCGCATCCCAAGCCGTTCATCTGGACCGCCAGCGCGTCGGACATCTTGGCGAAGGTCACGCGTGCCAAGGCGGCCCTTGCAGGCGTCGCAAGATAAGTGCAGAACAGATTGGCGCACCACACTAGCGGATCTCTCTGGCCACGCTCTGCAACTGCTTGAAGGCGCGAAAGCGCGCCTCGTGCAAGGCCGGGATGGCACCGGTGCCCGGCTCGTAGATCCTGCTGATCTTCGACATCCTCGTCGAACAGCCCGCCAGCCACGCCGCCGAGCATCGCGGCGCCCAGCATGACGGGCTCTTCCGCTTGGGTGGCGAGCACCGGCTTGCCCGTTGCATCGGCCAGCAGTTGGCGCACGAGATCGCGTCGCCCTGCGCCGCCGCTGATCACCACCCGTTCGATCGGCGCGCCGGCCACGGCCTGAGCTTCGATGATCTGGCGCAGCCCGTACCCGATGCCGCAGATGCCTGCGATGTAGAGCGCGACCAGACTGTCCACGTCATTGCCCATGCCAAGGCCCGCGATCACTGCTCTGGCCTCGGGGTCGGCCAGCGGGGCACGGTTGCCCAGGAATTCCGGGACGACATGCAGCCCCTTGGCCAACATCACTGCGCCCGAAAGGCTGTCCGCTGCCTGAGCTGCGAGGCCGGCGAGCATTTCCGGCAGCGACTGGCCCGCGTCTTCGGCGCGGCGCCGGGCATCGGGCGCGGCAGGGTGCATCGAAAGCAGATGCTCGATCGCCGCGCCCGCTACCGATTGCCCGCCCTCGTTCAGCCATGCATCCGGCACCATCGCCGAGAAATAGGGCCCCCAGACGCCGGGCACGAAGACCGGACGCCGGGTCGTGGTCATCGTGCACGATGAGGTGCCGAAGACATAGGCCAGGCAGGACTCGGGCTCGCCATCGGCGCCGACCGTGCCGATCCCCCCGGCATGGGCATCGATCACGCCCGTGGCGACCGGCGTTCCGGTTCGCAGGCCGAGCTCCGCGGCGGCGTTTGCCGTCAGTCCGCTTCCCAGCGGCGTTCCCGGGTCGACGACGCTCTGGCCGATGCGCGCAAAGGCCTCGTCCGCCAGCACGCCGAGGCCGACGGCCCGGAAGAAACTCTCGTCCCAGCGCCGCTCGTGCGCCAGATAGGTCCATTTGCAGGTGACCGTGCACGTGGATCTGGACAGATCCCCGGTCGCGCGCCAGGTCAGGAAGTCGGTCAGATCGAAGAACTGCCATGCCGCCGCGAAAACGCTCGGCCTGTTCTCGAGCAGCCACAGCAGCTTCGGCGTCTCCATTTCCGGCGAGATCCTGCCGCCGACATATTTCAGCACTTCGTGGCCCGTGGCGTTGATGCGCTGCGCCTGCGCCACGGCGCGGTGGTCCATCCAGACGATGATGTCTCGCTCGGCTTGCTCGGACGGGCCCACGGGCAGAGGCTGCCCGCCGGCGCCCAGCACGACGAGCGAGCACGTGGCGTCGAACCCGATGCCGGCGACCCGATCGGGCGACACCGCGGCTTGCGACAGTGCGTCCTTCACCACATGGCAGACGGCGTTCCAGATTTCGCCGCTCGACTGCTCGACGATGGAGGCGCTCGCGTGGAACAGGGTGATGTCGTGCTTTGCCGCGGCCACCATGCGGCCGGCCAGGTCGAAGATTCCGGCCCGGGCGCTGCCCGTGCCCACGTCTACGCCGATGACATAACGCGTGCTGTCTGTCGCGCCGGAGATCGGGTTTTCCGAGGTCATGGCTCGATGCCTGTCACGCGATCAGAGATCGACGCTGTTGGGAAGGATCACGAGGTCGCGGACGGTCACGTTGCGCGGGCGCGTCAGCATGAAGAGCACTGCATCCGCGACTTCCTTGGCCTGCATCAGGCTGCCCGAGGCGAGCGCCTCGTCCATCTTCGCTTTCGGCCAGTCGTCCAGCAGCGCCGTCACCACGGGGCCGGGGGCCACCGCGCCGACCCGCACGCCGTGCTTGGCGAGCTGGCGCCGGGTCGTGTGAACGAACGCCTGCACCGCGAACTTGGAAGCGGTGTAGATCGGCTCCCACACGACCGGGACGATGCCCGCGATGGAACTGGTGAAGATGATGTCGCCCGATTTCTGCGCGACCATGTGCGGCAGCACGGCGTGGACCGAACGGAACGCGGCGTTGACGTTCAGGTTCAGCACCCGATCCCACTCATCCGGATTTCCGGCCAGCACGTCGCCGC
>VBDL01000718.1 GCA_005884255.1 Betaproteobacteria bacterium
CATTGATGTTGCGCAGCACCTGCGGAATCGGCTTGGCGGCGATGAAGCCGAGCTTCTTGCTCTTGCTCATGTGGCCGGCGACGACGCCGTTCAGGTACTGGCACTCGTCGATGTAGCCGAAGAAGCTGCCGACGTTCTTCGGGTGCTTGGCCTCATTCCACAGGCCGCCGCAGTGGGCGAAGCGCACGCCCGTGTGCTTGGGCGCGAGCGCGAGGATGTGCGGGTCGAAGTAGCCGAACGAGGTGGGGAACAGCAGCGTCGCGCCGTCCTGCGCGATCATGCCCTGCATCGTCTTCTGCACCGCGGTGGTCTCGGGCACGTTCTCCTCTTCCACCACCTTGAGGCCGGGCATCTTCTTCGCCTCGGCCTTCGCGCCCACGTAGATGAAGCCCACGCTCAAGGCCTTCTGTGCGAAGACCATCGCCGGCAAGCTCCCCACTCCCAAGCCGACGCCCGAAGCGCCGACACCCCTGATCCACTCGCGCCGATTCCAAGCCATGTTTGCTGCTCCTGCTGAAGGTGGCCTTTGGGATACCGACTTGTATACATGCAAGAGGCAGGCCAGGCGGACTTGGCGTTTGCCCGGACGTTTTGATGCGGGATAACGCGGAGCGCGCGGGCTCTGCGCACTCAAGCAAGGCAAGGGGTTCGCCCCACCCGCCCCAGGGCAGTGCGCCACGCTCGAGCGAGGGGCGCATCCGCGGCCTACACTGGCTCGATGCTGCGCACCCGCACCCTGCTCGACGGACCGGTGAGCGTCGTCGAATACTGCTGCGATGCCGGCCCCGGCGAGCCGCCGGCGGCCGAGGCACATCACGCGTGGTCGCTCTCGTATGTGAAGCGCGGCAGCTTCGGCTGCCAGTGCCGCGGCGCGCACTTCGAGCTGGTGCCGGGCTCGCTGCTGATCGGCCGGCCGGGTGATGAATACCTCTGCACGCACGACCATCGCGATGGCGGCGACGAGTGCCTCGCTTTCTTCTTCGCTCCGGAGCTCGTGGACGAGCTGGCCGCGCGACAACGCCGCTGGCAATCGGGCGCGCTGCCGCCGCTGGCCGAGATGATGGTCCTGGGGGAACTGGCCCACGCAGCGGCGAACGGCCAGCGCGATGCCGGTCTCGTCGAGGTCGGGCTGACGCTGGCGCAGCGTTTCGTCGCGCTGGGCGAGGCGCCGGCGATGGCCACCGCGCCGCGCGCCGCCGACCGCAAGCGCGCCATCGAGTCGGCGTTGTGGATCGAGGCGCACAGCGCCGATCCCATCGACCTGAACGCGCTGGCACAGCGCGCGGGCTTGAGCAGCTACCACTACCTGCGCGTCTTCGCGGCGGCGCTCGGCGTCACGCCCCACCAGTTCGTCGTGCGCAGCCGCCTGCGCCATGCGGCGCGCCTGCTCGCCGATGAGGAGCGCTCGGTCACCGACATCGCGCTCGACGTGGGCTTCGCCGATCTCTCGAACTTCGTGCGCAGCTTCCGCCGCGCCGCCGGCGTGTCGCCGCGGGGTTTCCGCCAGCTCGCGCGCGGCGACCGCAAGATTCTCCAAGAACGCCTGAACGCCGCTGCCTAGGATCTCCTCGTCGACCCCACGAGGAGATCACCATGTTCGATCATGTCGGGCTCAAGGTCCGCGACCTTGGCATCAGCACCGAGTTCTACCGTGCCGCGCTGCAGCCGCTCGGCCATGCGCTGCAGTCCAGCGGCGACGGCTACGCCGGCTTCGGCCCCGAAGGCGCGCCGGCGCTATGGCTTTATCAGCACGACGGGCCGCTCGGCGCCGGCACGCACCTCGCGTTCCGCGCGGCCGATCGCGGCGCGGTGCAGCGCTTTCACGCGCAGGCGCTGGCGACCGGCGGCCGCGACAACGGCGCACCCGGCGTGCGGAGCGATTACAGCGCCGACTACTACGCCGCCTTCGTCATCGACCCCGACGGCCACAACGTCGAGGCCGTGTGCTTCGGCTGAAGGAGCAAGCCATGGCAAGCATCCACAAGGAAATCGTCATCGACGCACCGGCGCGCGACGTGTGGGACGCCGTGCGCGACGTCGGCGCGGTGCACCGGCGGCTTGTGCCCGGCGTGCTCACCGACGCGCGGCTCGATGGCGACGCGCGCGTCGTCAGCTTCGCCAACGGTCTGGTGGTGCGCGAGCTCATCGTCAGCGTCGATGACGAGCGCCGGCGCTTCGCCTACGCGGCCGTGGGCGGCCTCGCCAGCCACCACAACTCGTCGATGCAGGTGTTCGAAGGCGGCGCGCAGCGCAGCCGCCTGGTATGGATTACCGACGTGCTGCCCGACGCGCTGGTCGGGCCGATCGGCGCGCTGATCGAGCAAGGCGCGGCGGCCATGCAGCGAGCCTTGGGGCATTCGGGCTGATCTGGCATGCTCGCG
>VBDL01000719.1:0-400 GCA_005884255.1 Betaproteobacteria bacterium
CGACCTTGAGGTTCTGCACGGGGCTGAACAGCACCCGGATGCCGGGCAGCGTCGAGGTTTCGTTGCGCAGCCGCTGCAGCACGACCGGCAGCGCGGGCCGCTGGTCCTTGTCCTTCAGGTCGACGGTGAACGCAGTCGTGTCGTGGTCGATCTTCGAGGCGACGGTGCGCACGTGCGGATTGGCGCGCAGCGTCTTCTCCAGGTCGAGCGCCATCGCCAGCCGGCCTTCGTACGACATGTCCTGCGGCGCATCGACGTTCACCGCGAGCTGCCCCATGTCTTCCTGCGGAAAGAAGCCTTTGGGCGCGGTGGTGTACAGCGCCCACGTCGCGGCGATCGTCGCCGCACCGATGACGAGCACGACGACACGATGCGCGAGCGCCATGTCGAGCGCCGCCTG
>VBDL01000719.1:439-1714 GCA_005884255.1 Betaproteobacteria bacterium
GAGCAGGGGCACCAGCGCAGGAATCAGCGTGAGCGCGACGGCTGCTGAGACCAGCACCGAGAAACTGACGACGATCGCGAACTCGTGGAACAGGCGTCCGATGGTGCCGGGCATGAAGAACAGCGGGATGAACACTGCCACCAGCGACAGCGAGATCGACATCACCGTGAAGCCCACCTCTCGCGCGCCGCGGCAGGCGGCGGCCAACGGCGACTGGCCTTCCTCGACGTGCCGCATGATCGCTTCCAGCACCACGATCGCGTCATCGACCACCAAGCCCACCGCGATCGTGAGGCCCATCAGCGAGATGTTGTTCAGGCTGAGGTCGAACACCTGCATCAGCGCGAACGTGCCGAACAGCGAGACCGGAACGCTGAGCGTCGGAATCAGCGTGGCCGAGACGCGGCGCAGGAACAGCAGCATCACCATGACCACCAGCACGACCGTCGCGAGCAGGGTGAAATTGACGTCGTGGATCGCGTCCCGGATCGACACCGAGCGATCGCTCAAGGTCTGCACGCTCACCGACGCCGGCATCTGCGCCTGCAGCTTCGGCAGCAGCTCGCGGATGGCATCGACGACCTGCACCGTGTTGGCGTCGGGCTGGCGCTTCACGGCGATGAGGATGGAGCTCACGCCATCGACCGTGCTCGTGTTCTGGACGTTCTCGATGCTGTCGCGCACCTGCGCCACGTCGCCGAGGCGGATCACCGCGTCGCCCTGGCGAGCGATGACGGTGCGCGCGAAGTCGGCGGCATTCATCAACCCGCCGGTCGTCTGGACCGACAGCATCTGGCGCGCGTTGTCAAGTTGCCCCATCGGCACGTTGGAGTTCGCCTTCGCGAGCGCTGCGGCCAGGTCGTTGAGCGTCAGGTTCGCGCCGGCGAGGCGCCGCGGGTCGGCCTCGATCCGCACCGCATAGCGCTTCTGACCGGTCACGTAGATCTGCGCCACGCCCTTGATAGCCGACAGCGCGGGCACGATCAGCTGGTCGCTGTACGCGTTGAGCGTCGCGAGCGGCATCGTGGGCGAGCTCATCCCGATCAGCAGCACCGGCGCATCCGCCGGGTTGATCTTCTTGTACGACGGCGGCGCCGGCAGCTCGGCGGGCAGCGATCGGGCGGCGCGGAACAGCGCGGCCTGCACGTCGGCCGCTGCCGCATCGATCGAGCGGCTGGGGTCGAACTCGAGCGTGATGACGCTCTCGCCCTGGATGTTGGCCGACGTGGACATGCGCAGCCCAGCGATCGACGAGAACTGCTTCTCCAGCGGCGT
>VBDL01000719.1:1860-4333 GCA_005884255.1 Betaproteobacteria bacterium
GCGATGCACTGGCGCGACAGCTTCACTGCGGTCCTTCACCGACGACGCGAACGTGCGCGCCATCGCGGAGGTCGCGCGCGCCTTGCGCCACGACCGGCTCGCCGCCGCGCAGCCCTTCCACGACGGCCATGCGATCCTGCATGCGAGCCAGCTTGACCGGCATCTGCTTCACGGCCCCGTCCTGGCGAATGACGAAGACGAAGCGCCCCTGCGGGCCCTCGAGCACCGTGTTCATCGGCAGCACGACGGCGCCGCGCTCCATGCCGGCCTCGAGCGAGACGCGGACGAACGCGCCCGGCCACAGCTTGCGATCCTTGTTGGGGAATTCGGCGCGCACGTCGATCGTTCCGGTGGCCGGGTTCACGGCATTGCCGATGAGCACGAGCCTGCCCTCGGGCGTGCTGCCATCGGCCCCTTGCAGCCGGATGCGCGTCTGGCGCGCCGAAGCGGCCGCCAGCAGCGCGGGCAGGTCGGCCTCGGGGATGCTGAAGTCGACGCCCATGACGTCGAACTGCACGAGCGTGACGAGCGGCGCCTGCGCCGTCGGCTGTGCGAGGCTGCCGGGATGCACATTGAGCCGTCCCGCGCGCCCGTTGATGGGTGCGGCGATGCGCATGCGCTCCACCGCGAGGCGAGCACTCTGCACCTCGGCGTTCGCCGCATCCAGCACCGCTCGCAGCGACTGGACCTTGCCGGCGGCGGTGTCCACCGCACTCGCCGAAATGAAGTTGGCGCGGCCGAGCTGGATCGACCGCTCGTGTTCGCGCACGGCCTCCTGAACCTGCGCCTGCGCCTGCGCCGCGCCCGCGCGCGCACGAGCCAGTTGCGCCTCGGCCTCGCTGGCATCGAGCGTGAACAGCAACTGGCCCGCACGCACCTCTTCGCCTTCCCGGAAGTGAACCTGCTTCACCGTGCCGCTCACCTCGGGTCGGAGGTCGACCTGGTTGAGCGGCGTCACATGGCCTTCGGCCAGCACGCGGATCGGCAGATCGGTCCGCTGCGCGACCGTCACGCTCACCTGCGGATCGGGCTTGCGCTGCACCGGCGGCGCCGCGGCGCCCGGGCCGGTCGCCGCGCGATACGCCAGCGCGGCGGCGCCCGACGCCAGCAACGCCGCCACCACGCCGGTGAGGAGCTTGCGCGGCCAAGCGGCCGCCGCGGATCCGGCTTCGCCGGGTCGCGGTCGTCGCCGTGCAATCTGCAATGCTTTCATTTCAAGTCTCCTCGTGCATCCCGCTCTGTTGCGGGATCGGCTCGCACCGTAGGCAGCGTGCCTGAACCCAGACTGAAAACTTCCTGAACCCGCGCTCCCTGAAAGGCGGTTCAGGCCAGCTTCAGGGTCGCTTCAGGTTGCGCCCACACAGTGGTCGCTGGCTCGTAGAGAAAGGCATTCAGCATGAAGAGATGGGCATTCTTCGCCGTCGTGGCGCTGGCGGTGGCATTCGTCTCCAGCGCATCGGCTGAGCCGCTTGCGCGTGACAAGCGCATCGTGCTGCTGGTCGACGAATGGAAGGCCGTGCGCAACCTGCCGGTGGTCGTCGCCGAACGGCTGGGCTACCTCAAGGCCGACGGCATGGACGTCACGGTAATGAATGTGCGCGACGACGTCTGGCACGGCGACATGCTCGTGGACGGCCGCATCGATGCGGTGATGGCGTACTGGCACCACAACGTCGTCAACCAGTCCATCGGCCGTGACACGCAGGCCATCGTGACGCTGGGCGTCACGCCGGGTGCGAAGGTGCTGGTGTCGAACCAGGCCCGCGACAAGTACCGCACCCCGGCTGACCTCAAGGGCAGCCGCTTCATCGCCGGCGGCGCCGGCTCATCGAAGACCACGGTGGCCAACGCGCTGGTGGTGGCCGGCGGCCTCGAGCTTGGCGACTACACGCGGCTGGGCACCGACGGCAAGGACAAGAACCTCGTGGCGCTGCGCGAAGGCAAGGCCGACTTCGTCGTTGCGCCCACGCCCGACGGCGCGTTCTATGAGGCGCAGGGCGTGGCCACCGTGTTTGCCGACCTGACGACGCTCGAGGGCACGAAGAAGGCCTTCGGCGTGCCCTTTCCGAGCAGCACGATCTTCATGGCCACGGAGCGCATGAAGCAGCACCCGGAGATCGCACGCCACCTGGCGCGCGCCTTCGTGCGTGCGCTGCACTACATCAACAGCCACAGCACCGACGAGATCGCCGCGCTCGTGCCGCCGGAGGTGAGCGGCAAGGCGTGGCCGCCGACGGCGCCGCCTCCGAGCTGCGCGTGCTCGCCGAGTTCGACGCGAAGTTCAGGTCGGTCGATGTGCAGCGCACATACACGAACGAGTTCGTCGAGCAGGCGCTGAAGGATCTGCATTGACGTGCACCGGGCGCAGCGATGTGGAAATCCGAAGTCGCGGCGCGCGCGATCGTCGGCTATGGTATTTCCCTGACGTCCGACTGAAGGAGGCATCGCGTTATGGAACTCACAGGCATGATGT
>VBDL01000720.1:0-2221 GCA_005884255.1 Betaproteobacteria bacterium
CAGCACTGCCCGACCGCATCCGCCCGGTCGACCGCAAGCAGCGCATCGACCTGACCGACGTGCCGCTGGTCACCATCGACGGCGAGGACGCGCGCGACTTCGACGACGCGGTGTACTGCGAGCCGGCCAGGGTCGGCCGCGCCAAAGGCTGGCGGCTCATCGTGGCGATCGCCGACGTGAGCCACTACGTGAAGCCGGGCGAGCCGCTCGACGAAGACGCCTACGAGCGCGCCACCTCGGTGTACTTCCCGCGCCGGGTCATCCCGATGCTCCCGGAAAAACTATCCAACGGCCTGTGCTCGCTGAACCCGAACGAGGAACGCCTCGCGATGGTCTGCGACATGCTCGTCACCGCCACCGGCGTGATCCACGCGTACCAGTTCTATCCCGCGGTGATCTGCTCGCACGCGCGCTTCACCTACACCGAGGTGGCAGCCATCCTCGGCAACACGCGCGGACCCGAGGCGGCACGCCGCAAGGACCTGGTGCCCGATCTGCTGAACCTCAACGAGGTCTACCGCGCACTGCTGAAGGAACGCGGCAAACGCGGCGCCGTCGATTTCGAGACCACCGAAACGCAGATCGTCTGCGACGAGAACGGGCGCATCGAGAAGATCATCCCGCGCACCCGCACCGAAGCGCACAAGCTGATCGAAGAGTCGATGCTCGCGGCCAACGTCTGCTCGGCCGATTTCATCTCGCTGCACAAGCACCCGGCGCTGTACCGTGTGCACGAAGGCCCGACGCCGGAGAAGAAGAACCTGCTGCAGAACTATCTGAAAGGCCTGGGGCTCGGCCTGACGATCGGCGACGATCCGGCACCGGGCGAGTACCAGGCGATCGCCGACGCCACCAAGGACCGGCCCGACGCGATGCAGATCCACACGATGCTGCTGCGCTCGATGCAGCAGGCGATCTACACCGGCACCAACGTCGGCCACTTCGGCCTGGCCTACGAGGCCTACACCCACTTCACCAGCCCGATCCGCCGCTATCCCGACCTGCTGGTGCACCGGGTGATCAAGGCGCTGTTGCACGGCAAGCGCTACCACCTGGGAAGCGGCACCATCGAAGATGCGCCCAGGTCGCGCAAGAACGGCGCCAAGACCACACCCTCCAGCGAAGGCGAGCTCTGGGAAGTGGCCGGTGCGCACTGCAGCACCAACGAACGGCGTGCCGATGAAGCCTCGCGCGACGTCGAAGCCTGGCTCAAGTGCCGCTACATGCGCGAGCACCTTGGCGAGGAATTCGGCGGCACCGTGACCGCGGTCACCAGCTTCGGCCTGTTCGTCACGCTTGACGGCCTGTATGTCGAGGGCCTGGTGCACATCACTGAACTCGGCGGCGAGTACTACCGTTTCGACGAAGTGAAGCAGGAACTGCGCGGCGAACGCACGGGGGTGCGCTACACGGTCGGCGCGCGCGTGCGCGTGCAGGTCAGTCGGGTCGACCTCGACGGCCGCAAGATCGACTTCCGCATGGTCCGCGACGGCGAGGAAGACGCCGCGCTGATCCGCGCGCGGCGCGACCGGCTGATCGGCAAGGCGAGCGGCGCGGTGGCCGAACTCGCCGCGATCAAGGAAGCCGATCGGGTGGTGAAGGCCGCCGCGAAGGGCAAGTCGAACAACGGGACGGGCAAGTCGGCGCACCCGGTGCGCGCCGCCAAGGCCTCAGCGCGCAAGGCCTCGGTCAAGACCGCGCGGCGGCGCTGACAGCGACGCGTGCAGGCGATCGATCAGGTCGCCGGCACGCAGCACCGGCGTGGCCACGGCGTCGGCCGCGGCACCATGCTCGAACGTCGCCCTGCTGGCGACCTGAAGCGTGCCGTGCTGCGTGGCGTCGCTTGCATGCTGTGCCCACAGGCCACCGATCCAACCCGCGAGCACGTCGCCGGTCCCGGCGGTGGCGAGCGCCGCATTGCCGGTCGGGTTGATGCGTGCGACTTCACCGGGCGCGGCGATCACCGAGCCCGAGCCCTTCAGCACGACCGCGCAATCGAAACGGTCGGCCAATGCGCGTGCGGCGGACAGGCGGTCGGCCTGCACCTGCGCAGCGCTGGACTCGAGCAGGCGCGCCGCTTCGAGCGGATGCGGCGTCAGCACGCTGAAGCGCTGGCGGGCGGCGCGCGCGCGCAACAGGGTCTGCAGCTGGCTGTCGGTGGCGATCAGGTTCAAGGCGTCGGCGTCGAGCACCAAGCGCGCCGAGGTGGCGAGCAGGCGCG
>VBDL01000720.1:2564-2945 GCA_005884255.1 Betaproteobacteria bacterium
GTGGGCGAGCGTCTCTTCCGCGGTCTTCCACCAGACACGTCGCAGCATCAGCTCGGGTCGCAGCGGATCGTGCGATGGCGCCGCCGGGTCCAGCAAGCTGAGATAGACGCGCCCCGCGCCGGCCGCATGCGCGGCCCGCGCCGCGAGCAGCGCCGCACCGGTCATTCCGGCCGCGCCGCCGACGATCGCCACATCGCCGAAGCTGCCCTTGTGCTGGGCGTGCGACCGGGGCGGTGCGGTGCCGATGTCCGCGCCGACCAGCCACGCATCGGGCGTCTCGTCGGCGCTGTCGACGTCGAGCGCATCGAACCACACGCTGCCGGCGTGGTCGCGACCCGCAGCCGTGAACAAGCCCGGCTTCAGCGCCAGCAGCACGAGGGT
>VBDL01000723.1 GCA_005884255.1 Betaproteobacteria bacterium
TCGACACCTTCGCGCTCGAAGGCATCGCCGACAACCCGTACGACATCGACAATGAGCGCATCGAGTACGGGCGGCGCGAACCGGGGCCGCAGGTGTGGTTCTGGCGCTCGGTGGGCCACTCGCAGAACATCTTCTTCATCGAGAGCTTCATCGACGAGCTCGCCGCTGCGGCGAAGAAGGACCCCTTCGAGTACCGCCGCGGCCTGCTAAGCAAGCAGCCGCGCTACAAGGGCGTGCTCGAGCTGGCCGCCGAGAAGGCCGGCTGGGGCAAGGCCAAGCTGCCGGCCGGCGTGCACCGCGGCATCGCGGTGGCGCAGAGCTTCGGCACCTATGTGGCCGAAGTGGCGGAAGTCTCAGTGGGCGCCGACGGCACGCCGAAAGTGCACCGCGTGGTCGCCGCGGTCGACTGCGGCATGACAGTCAACCCCGAGATCATCCGCCGGCAGATCGAGAGCGCCATCGTCTTCGGTCTCAGCGCCGCGCTGTACGGCAAGATCAGCTTCAAGGACGGCCGCGTCGAGCAGGGCAACTTCCACCAGTACCCGGTGCTGCGCATGAGCGAGATGCCGAAGGTGGAGGTGCACATCGTGCAGAGCAGCGAAGCGCCCGGCGGCATGGGCGAGCCCGGCACGCCGCCGATCGCGCCGGCGCTGACCAACGCGATCTTCGCCGCCACGGGCAAGCGCGTGCGCACGCTGCCGGTCGACCCGGGGATGCTCAAGAAGGCCTGAGGTGCGAGGCCTCAAGCCCTGCACTGCACCGTCAGGAGCGCCAGGTTCTCTTCGCGGCCGCTGATGCGGTTGGTCGCGCCGCCGAGCCATTGCAGTGCGGCGCTGTCGCTTTGCGCGTACCGCTGCCATTGGCGCAGCACTTGATGCCCGCGCGGGCACAGGCGTTGCGCCTCGCTCTCCAACGGGCCGAGGCTGTCGCCGCGCAGATCGAACACTTGCGCGGCACCGCCCGTACCGACGCTGTGCACCTCGACGCTGGCGCAGCCGACGGCGGCCAGCGAGACGACGACATAGGCAGCGGGAAGGCGAAGCATGCCGCCATTGTGGGCAGCCTGCCGCGACGGCAAGGTGCGAAATGCGGCGCGAAAGGCCGGCAGTTCAGCCCCGAGCGAGCACCTCGGGGTTCAGCGCAGTCGGCGGCCGGCCGGCCTGCGGGCCGACACCCAGCGCGGCGATCAGGTTGTCCACCGCCAGGTTCGCCATCGCGCGGCGCGTCGGGATGCTGGCGCTGGCGATGTGCGGCGTGAGCACGACGTTGGGCACCGTCAGCAGATCCGGGTGCACCTGTGGCTCGCCCTCGAACACATCGAGCCCCGCGGCAGCGATGCGGCGCTCGCGCAAGGCCCTGGCCAGCGCCGCATCGTCGACGACGCCGCCACGCGCCACGTTCGTCAGCGTCGCGCTACGCTTCATCTGCGCGAGCTCCGCTTCGCCGATCAGGTGATGCGCGTCGGGCGTGTAGGGCACGACGATGACCAGGTGGTCCGCCTCGCGCAGCAGTTCCTCCTGGCTGACCCAGCGCGCGCCGAGCGGCGCCTCGAGCTCTGGCGCGAGCCGCGAACGGTTGTGATAAATCACGCGCATGCCGAAGCCCAAGGCACCGCGCTGCGCGATCGCGCGGCCGATGCGGCCCATGCCGAGGATGCCGAGCGTCGCCCCGTGAACGTCGGCGCCGGCGAACATGTCGACCGACCAGCGCTGCCATTCGCCGCGCCGCAGGAAATGCTCGGCCTCGGTGATGCGTCGCGCCGTGGCCATCATCAGCGCGAAGCCGAAGTCCGCAGTGGTCTCGGTCAGCACATCGGGCGCGTTGCTCACCAGCACGCCGCGCGCCGTGCAGGCCGGCACGTCGATGTTGTTGTAGCCCACGGCCATTGAGCACACCGCGCGCAAGTCGGGGCAGGCGTCGAGCAGCGCTGCATCGATCTTCTCGCCGCCGGCGATGAACATGCCGGCCTTGCCCTGCAGGCGGCGGATCAGCTCGTCCTGCGACCAGACCTCGTCACGCTCGTTGGCCTCGACGTCGAAGTGTTTGCGCAGGTGATCGACGACATCGTCGAACACCTTGCGCGCGACCAGCACTCGCTGTTTGTTCATGGTCACCTCAGAAGAAGAGGAAGGTCATCACGATGAACAACGGAATCAGCACCGCGCCCGACCACGCCATGTAGCCGAAGAAGCTGGGCATCTTCAGCCCGCGATGCTCGGCCACCGCCTTGACCATCAGGTTCGGCGCGTTGCCGATGTAGCTGTTGGCGCCCATGAACACGGAGCCCGCGGAGACCGCGGCGAGCACCGGCGCGAGCGTGGTCATCAACACCTTCGGGTCGCCGCCGGCAAGGTTGAAGAATACGAGGTAGGTCGGCGCGTTGTCGAGGAAGGACGACAGCGCGCCCGAAGCCCAGAAATACATCGCGGGAATCGGCTGCCCGTGCGCGTCGGTGGCCAAGGCGACGACCGGTGCGAAGGCGCCGTGCGGGCCGGCCTTGAGCATCGCGAGCACCGGGACGATCGTGGCGAAGATGCCGGCGAACAGCTTGGCCACCTCGACCATCGGACCCCAGCTGAAGTGGTTGTGCTCGTGCACTTGCTTCGGCGTGAGCTTCAACGACAGCAGCGTCACGCCGACGAGGGCCAGGTCGCGCAGCAGCTGCGGCAGGCCGATCTCGGTGCCGGCCACCTGCCACGCGATGCCGGGGTGCCACGACCCGCTGACAAGCACCAGGCCCATGACGGCCACCAGCAGCAGCATGTTGCCCTGCCCTTCGAAGCGCAAGCCGCGGCTGTCGGGCGTCGGGTCCTTGGGCAGCACGCCTTCCTTGCGGTAGTAGTAGCTGTCGGTCACATAGAAGATCGCGAGCAAGGCCACCACGAGGAACAGCGTCTGCGGCAGCACGTGGCCGAGCGTCCAGAAGAAGTCGACGCCCGCGAGGAAGCCGAGGAACAGCGGCGGGTCTCCGAGCGGCGTCAACGAGCCGCCGGCGTTGGCGACGATGAAGATGAAGAACACCACCACGTGGGCCGCGTGCTTGCGGTTGTCGTTGGCGCGGATCAGCGGGCGGATCATCAGCATCG